>NZ_JBVCWP010000003.1:0-85267 GCF_057460485.1 Boseongicola sp. | reverse complement strand
GAAACCAATCGCCAATCTCATCCGGCGAGGTCAGCAGAATATCGTCCGGATCGCCGCCAAGTTTCATGTAAACCTTGCCATCCGGATAGCGGATCGGCGGCAACAAATAGTGACGCTCGGGCGTTCCGATTACCAGCGATGGCAAATAAGCCAACCGCGTGGCTTCCAGCTCGGACACCTCAAACAGCGCCACGGTCCTTCCACACACGCGATACGATAGCGGACGCCCAAGCACGTGATCCGTCATGCCACCGGCCGCCACAAGAACCTGGTCGAACACCTGCACACCTGCGCCGGTATGGACTTGAACCCCAGTGGATGTTTCGTCCAAGCCAGTGACCGCGACATCCAGAAGAGTAGCCCCCGCAGCTTCGGCCAGTTTCGACTGTGCAGCGACCAAGCGCCGGGGCGAGATATGCCCACTTTCGCCCGGCTCCCACAAAGCACTCCAGCCATCAGGAAGCGTCAGGTCCGGGAAGGTGTGCGTAAGGGTCTTTCCCTTAAGATCTTGATGTGAAACAGAAAGCACTTTCGCAACCGCGCGCGTCTCACCAAGAAAATCGCCGTCCTCTGCCCCGGCTGTCAAAGCGCCAACGGGTGAGAAAAACGTGATGCCGGACGCAACTTCGATCTCGGCGTATCGCTTGATTGACGCAATCGAAGCCTCGGCCCAATAGCGGTCGGTTGCGTTTTTGCGCGTTATGCGACCCTCGTCATAGTGACTGGCAAAGACCCCGCGATGACTGAGTTTATCCACCGGCTCGGTCGGTCCGATCAAAGCCGGTGCGAGGCCCTCATTGGCCAAATGGCGCGCCGCAGCGCTGCCAATCAGACCGCGACCGATGACAGCGATGGATGGAAGCTCAGACACCCAGGCCCCTCAATCCGGGCGAAGCGCATCGATAAGCGGCAACATCGCGTCCTTGTTTGGCTGAATGCCGCTATAAGCCTCGAAAGACCCAAGGATCATATGTCGAAACAGATCGAACCCCGAGATTGTCGTCAGCCCGCGCGATCCAGCCGCCCGCAAAAACGTCGTGTTCGTCGGCGTGTAAACGGCATCAAACGCCCAGGTTTGCGACCCGATCGCTTCAATGGAAAAGGCGGATCGTCGATCATCCCCCATGCCAAGCGCCGAAGCGTTCACCAATCCGTCGGCGTCTTCAATGACAGAGCGACTATCCCCGGTTGAAACGGCCCGTACAGGACCGCCCACCAACTTGGCAAGCCTGGCCGCAACACCCGGTGCGGGGTCCCAAACAGCGACATCGCTCGCCCCAAGCACCACCAGTGCGGGGACAATCGCCCCTGCCACACCGCCCGCGCCCGCCACGGCCACGCGGCCAGGGTTCGTGTTGCCCATTATCCCATCCCACGCGCCGACGAAGCCCGTATAGTCTGTGTTAAAGCCCTTCATCTTGGGGCGAAACGTCAACAAGTTGGATGCCGGAAGATGCGCGGCCTGCGCAATCATCCCATCCCCCGCCCGCGTTCGTGCGGCGGTCTTGTGGGGATGCGTAATCGTTACGCCAGTCCAATCGTCCGCAATCAACTGTTCGATCTTGGCATCGAAATTAAAATCTGGAAACTCGCCGGTATCAATCGGCGTGAAATCAAGCGTCAGCCCATGTGCGCGGCACAGCAAGTCCATCGCGGCCGAAAACCGTGACCGACCAATGTGGTCTCCGATCAGACCAAGGCGAAGGACGTTTGCATCACTCACATCACGGCGCCGATCTGCCAGGGTACAAACTCATAATCGCCAAGGCCCTGCGCTTCGGACTTGGTCACCTCGCCAGACGCGACCCGCAGAAAAGCCTCATAAATCTCCCGACCCTTCGCCTCAATAGATACCCCGCCATCCAGGATATCCCCGGCATTGATGTCCATATCGTCGGTCATCTTCTCATACATCCGGGTGTTCGTCGCGACCTTGATCGTTGGCGATGGCTTCGAGCCAAACGCCGATCCACGCCCCGTGGTAAAGCACACAAGATTGCAGCCGCCCGCGATCTGGCCCGTCACACTTGCCGGGTCATAGCCGGGACTATCCATAAAGGTGAACCCGCGCGCGCGCACCGTGTCTGCGTATTTGTAAACGCCCATCAAAGGTGACGTTCCGCCCTTGGCGGCGGCCCCCAAAGACTTCTCCAAAATCGTTGTCAGACCACCCTTTTTGTTGCCGGGTGATGGGTTGTTGTCCATCACGCCCTTGTTGCGCGCAGTATAATCTTCCCACCAGCGGATGCGCTCGATCAATTGCTCGCCGATGGCTTTTGTAGCAGAGCGCGCTGTCAGCAAGTGTTCGGCGCCGTAAATCTCCGGAGTTTCCGCCAAAACACCTGTGCCGCCTTGCGCGACCAGCAAGTCACAGGCATGACCAAGCGCCGGGTTTGCGGTAATCCCGGACCACGCGTCCGAGCCACCACACTGCAATGCAACCATCAATTCCGACGCCGGACAGGCCTCACGCCGCACGTTATTCGCCAAAGGCAGCATCGCCTCGATCTTGGCGATGCCGGCGGAAACCGTCCGCCCAAGCCCGCCCACGTCCTGAATATTCATCGCCTGAAACAGCGGCCCCGGCGTCAGCCCAAAGGCCTCCATCAACCAGTCGATCTGCATCGTCTCACAGCCCAAACCCGCCATCAGAACACCGGCCACATTGGGATTGCGCGCATATCCCCACATCACACGCTGCAAGGCTTCAAAACCATCGCCCGCGTCCGCCATTCCACAGCCCGTGCCATGCACAAAAGCCGTCACGTCATCCACGTTGGGGTAGGGGGCAAGGCGCTCCGGCGTGAAATGCTCAGCAATACGGCGCGCCGCCGTCGCCGAACAGTTCACCGAAGTCAGAACCGCGATGTAATTTCGCGTCCCAACCTTACCGTTCTCACGGCGATACCCCATGAACGTATCAACGCTTTCTGGGCGTGGCATCTGGCGCAAATTCGTCGCAAACTCGTAGGCTCGATTGACGTTTCGGTACTCTAGATTGTGTGTGTGAACCAACGCCCCCGCCGCAATGTCCTCGGCAGCATAGCCGATCAACGTCGCGTATTTTCGGACCTCCACGCCCTTCGCGATCGCTTCAAGAGCCATCTTCTGCCCACGCGGTATCAACTCGCGCGCGCCCTCGGCACCGATTTCCAAAGGACGGATCGCCGTGGCAACATTGTCCGTGGGATCAAGGCGAATTAAAGCACTCATGCGCAGGCCGGGCTGTCAGATTGCCACCGATGGATGGCGATATGCGGCATGGCCGCCAATCGTGCGCGCGCGTCTTCCCACATGTTTTTCCACTCCTGCCAATCGCTCAATTCAGTGTCGGGGTTTTGTCGACTGCGCGCGACGAACTCGGGGAAATGACTGCGCCCCGACGGCTGCCCAGTCACATGGAAGCGAAGGTCAAATGACCAGCGAAACCCGTCCGTCTTGTTCACCAATGATGCATGCGGTGTCAGGGGGTGAAACAGCACAACGCCCCCCGCCCGAACAGGCAACGGCACCGCTTTATCTTCGGCCACGTACCCCGGCGCAATCGCGGTCTGACGCTGAGGGCAATGCGGTAGTATTGCTTGCGTGTCCTCCTTCGGCAAAACCTGCAAGCAGCCGTTTTCCACCGTCGCATCCGTAATCGCCAGCCAACACGTCACCATATCCGTCTGATCCGCCTCGCCCAAGGCAACCGCGCGATCCTGATGCCAATCCGTCGACGTGATATGCGCGCGAATTTCATCACTGGCCAACGCGGTGGCTGGTGGCTTAATTCGCACATGCTGGATCGGGTTCGAGGTGATTTCACCCCCGATCAACTGCTCGACAATATCTAAAAGCCCCGGGGCACGCACCATATCAAAGACCGCAGGACCGAAGTGCATCGGCGTATCAGTCGCAATCTTGTCGCCCGGAAGCGAGATGTCCATCGGCTGAAACCAATCACAGTCCGCCTCGTATGCGGTCACAAGCTTGCCCCAGAAGTCGTCACGAGCGGGCGCGCCAACCCGCCCTTCACTCTGCCATCCAGCATAAAGCAGATCCAGCAGGCCCGCATATTCTTGCCGCACCGCATCCAGAATCCTCACGTCGATGACGTCTTCAACCACCAGAAACCCATGGGTTTCGTAAGCTTCTCTCTGCGACGCGCTTAGCATTCACTAATCCAGACCTATTTCAGTAGGATTTCAACGATCGGCGGCCAGGCCAGCAGCACTGACAAGGCACAGAGCTGGATAGCGATAAAGGGCAGGAAGCCTTTGAAGATGTCGGTCAGCGAGATATGCGGTGGAGCCACGGATTTCAGGTAGAACGCAGCCGGGCCAAAGGGCGGTGACAGGAAACTGACCTGCATGTTCATACAGAATAGCACACCAAACCAAACCGCGAGGTTCTTGGGCTCTAGCTCCCCGAAGAGACCTATTTCCTCGATCGGAAGGCGCTGCACGATGGGCAGGAACACCGGAATGATCAACAGAACGATCCCAACCCAGTCCATGAACGCCCCCATGAACAGCAAAATCACCATCATTGCTAAGATAATGCCCATCGTTGGCAGATCACTTCCAACGATGAACTCGGCCACATAAGTCGGGCCGCCTGCAATCGTGTAAGCCCCAGCAAGCGCTGCAGCCCCGATGGTCACCCAGATGATGGTACCGGTCGATTTCAGCGTCCGCATCAAACTGTCCCAAAGCCCATCAAGAACGGCAGGGATGCGCAGCGTCAGCAGCAGTAAGATCAGCAGGGTGACCATCGTTTGCGTGATGCCAAGGCTTTCACTCTCGATTAAGAATTGCGGTGCGATCAGAACAATCGCGATATATAGGGCTATCCAAACCGCGTTTTTCACCACAAGACTTACCCAGCCAGAGAAGTCTTTTTGGTACAAAGTCATCAGCAAATAAACAGCCAATGCGCCCATACCAGCCGCCTCGGTGATGCCCGTTATCCCGCCGTAGATGGACCCCATGACAACGCCGATTACGACAATCGGGGCGACAAGACCTTTACCCAATAGCCAGCCGCGTGTCGTCCGTTTCAGGCCGAAGGCGAAGTAGATTAACCCGAGGCAGATCGAGACGATGCCACCAAACCACGGCACATAATCGGCAGTCCCCCAAAAGATCTGTTCGACCCCATCTCCAAGATCGATGTTCTGGCCTGTGATCGTGAAGAACAGAGCGCGCAGGAACAAGACCGTGCAGATGCCCGATATCAGAACCGCAAGGAATGCCGTGAACAAGCCCAACTTCTCTAGACCAAGCGGCTCGCCGGGTAGCGGATCTGGTAAAGGTGCATCTTGAGGGCGCAATTGCGTCCTAACAATAATGTATAGGATGAAGAACGAGGCCAGCATGAAGCCCGGCAAGAAGGCCGCCGTGAAGAGCGCCTTGATCGACGTTTCGGTGATTAGACCGTAGATGATCAACACGATCGACGGTGGGATCATCGTCCCCAACGAGCCCGACGCGCAGATCGTCCCGATGGCGAGGTTCTGATTATAGCCGAGCCGCAACATCTGCGGCAAAGCGATCAGGCCTAGCAAAACCACTTCGCCCCCGATAATGCCCGACATCGCGGCCATGATTACAGCCATGATCGACGTGACGATCGCGATGCCGCCCCGCGTCCGGTTGAGCCAGACACTGAGCGAGGAATACATGTCCTTTGCAATTCCGGAACGTTCCAGCAGCGACGCCATGAAAATGAACAGAGGAATAGATATGAGCACATAGTCCGTTAAGAGACCGTATATTTTCTGGGCGAGAATATTCAAAGGCCCACTCCCCGGCCTCCCCGTCAAAATACCGTCTCCAAACAAAAGCGGATTAAACAGCGTGTCTGGCTCGAACTTCATGAACAGCACAAGAACGGCCAAAATGGCCGAGGCAAGACCAAGCGGCATGCCTATGGCGAGCAGCACCAAAAGGCCCAGCATAAGGACCAGTGAAATGGTTCCGATATCCATTATTTGTTTGCCTTCGTCTGATAAGATTGGTGGGTGACGTCCAGTGTATCTGGCTCATCTGCACCGACCGCGGCGCGCAACCGCTCCAGCTCGTCTTCGTCAATGTCGTCGGCTGCCGTGTGGATCACCGGCTCTGCATTCCAGTCCGAGATCAGATTGATAAGGGCCTGGATCGCCACCATCGCCACAATGAACAGCACCGAGACTTTCAGCGTCGCCGGAATAGGTGGATCAAAGGCAGTACCAAACGTCTCCCAACGCCCAAATTTCTGGAAGGCCTCGCCATAGCCACCATAAATAAGTGCAGCGGCGAAGACGACAATCAGCAGCGTCGAGATGCAGTCAAACAGCCGCTGCAACCAGCGCGGCGCCATGTCGTAAAGTAAAAAAATCCGGATATGGCTACGCTGCTGCATCGCGTAAAGCCCAGCGGTCAAAAATACGAAGCCAGCAAGCCATAGCGAAAGTTCGTTCGCCCACAATGTCGGCGCCTCGAATACGTAGCGCAGAGCAACCTCATAGAGCATCACCATGGTCAGCAAGGTTATTAGCATCATGGTCACACGCCCGATGAATACGGACAAACGATCCAGTGGCCCCCAAGACTCAAACTCCATCGGCGCGCGGCGTACAGTCAAAACGCCCAGAACAACAAAGATCGGCATGCAAATCAGTGCGAAAAGATCAATAATATCAATATGGGTGCCCATTACGATGGGGACGTTCGGGGTTACATCGATGCGGCCATAAAGGGCTGCCAGCTGATCAGCGTGCCCGCCCCAATCTAGGATAAAGGCCGGCATATGCCAGATCAGCCACCCAGCACAAAAGATAAACCCAAGTGGCACCAGCCATTCGACCGCGGTGCCGTGCTTTTCGTGCTGCATGGAAACCTCCCCGTCAGGGCGCCACAAATGGGTGCCCTTTGTCCCTTTTTACCCCAGCAACCGCCAAAATCTGCCGCGGTTGGATCAACCTGGCGTGTCGCCCTGCAAGATCTCATTGAGAGGGGCGGTGCAAACGGCCCCGCCCCTCCTGTCAGACCTTACTCAGAAACAAGGCCCAGTTGGGCTAGGTAAGCCATGTGCGAATCAACCAGCGCCTTTGCTTCGGGCGTGGTCGCAAATTCAGGCCATGTGGCCTGAGCTGCAGCACGGAATTTCGCCAGCTCTTCAGGTGCCCACTGCGACAGTGTCACACCTTCGGAACGCAGCTTCGCGGCTGCCTCGGCATTGGCCTTTTCGAAGGTTAATGCTGTGCGCAGCGCCAGCGCCTCCATTCCGACCTTCATGATCCTCTGTTGATACGCAGGCATCGCATCGAAGACTTCCTTGTTACATGCCAGGTGATCGGAAGGCATCGAATGGAAACCAGGGAAGTTAGCGTATTTGACGATGTCATACAGACCTAGACCAACATTGTTGGCCAGACCAGATGCGTCGGCTCCGTCAATGATGCCTGTTTCCAGCGCGGTAAAAATCTCAGTGAAGTCCATCACGATCGGCGAAGCGCCGAGCTTTTCAAAGATCTTTGTTTCCATGCCTGGAGGAGAGCGGAATTTCCAATTTTGGAAGTCTGCAACTTTCTCGATTGGCTTGGACGAGGCAAAGCTTTCCTGCCCATAAATCCACCAGCCGATGAGCTCCATGCCGTATTTGTTGTAAAGCGGTTTGGCAGCTTCAAGCCCGCCACCGTAATACAACCACGAAAGCTGCTGGTAAGGGGTGTCATAGCCGCCCATGATGTCTCCAACAAACTGGAACGCTGGGTTTTTACCAGTCTGGTAGCCACCACCAGTAAAGTCGCAGTCCAGAATGCCGGATGCGGCTGCGTCGAATGTTTCCACCGACTTCACAACCGAAGAGCTCCAGAATACTTCGACCTGGATTGCGCCGTTCGACATATCGGTGATGTCTTGGATGTATTGAGCTGCAAGCTTTCCCGACACTGTTTCAGGCGCGTAGTGGCTCTGTATGCGCAGGTTCGTCGTTTGCGCAAAGGCGGTGGATGCACCGACGATCGCAAGTGTACTGACCGCAGCGGCGGCTAGTTTGATAAGTTTCATTTAGGGTCCTCCCAATTTTCAGTTACAGCCAACACGATCTCCGTCGTGTTCGATAGTGGCCCGGACGACCCTAGCTGTGCATTTCCCGGCTGCCAACAAAATTCTGGAAAATTTCAAAATTTCAAAATTTTTCCCTATTTTCAGAAAGCTTCTGCTAGACATGAGTCGCGAAAGGCGGCCCATGAAGACGGACTCACCGGCGATTTACGCCGACCTCAAAAATAAACTGATGAACGCCCGCTTCGGCCCCGGCGAGAAGCTTAAGCCTGCGTCGCTTCAGGGTGAATACGGCTGCTCGGCGAATACCGTGCGGGACGTTCTTTTGCGTCTGACCAAAGTCGGGCTTGTAGAATTTGAAATGCAACGCGGCTTTCGCGCGCAATACACATCGCCCGAAAAACGCAACGATGTCACGCGCTTCCGCTCAATGTTAGAACAGGAAGGCGTAACCCTTTCGATGAAATTGGGCGGCATAAGCTGGGAAGCGGAGTTGACTGCCGCGCACCATAGGCTCAGCCATCTCGAAAGCGAATTCGAGCGCTCTGGAGACCTTGCTGATAATCCAGACAACATGAAACTTTGGACAAACGCTGAATGGAGCTTCCACGACACGCTCATCTCGCGCTGCGGATCGCCCATGCTGCGCGATACCTACGAGAATGTTTACGGCCAGTTCCGCCAACAAATGGTCGCACAGGAAAGCGGCTTCGGCCGCAGTTACTTTAGCGCGATTATCCACGAGCATCAGGCAATCCTCGACGCAGCCCTTTCGCGCGATGTCACTGCATGCCGCGCGGCAATCAACGACCATCTCAAGCGCAATTACACCCAAGCAGTTGCGCTTGAAGCCGCGGTCTGACCCCGTGCCTTACGTGTCCAACCCGTTCCGCGCTTTAAGCTCAAGGTAAAGCCCTGAATGGTCCAGATCCGCACCCTCCATTTCCGAAACGAAATACGCAAACCTATCCCGCACCGACTGTGTCGACGGCAAGCTCAGCCCAAGTGCGCCCGCCTCGGCCAAAGTATTGTCGAGGTCCTTCAACTGAAACTTGGACAAGCCGCCGGGAACAAAATCACCGTTGGTCATGCGGGCCCCGTGCTGCTGCAAAATCGTGGAATCGGCGAAACCACCTCGCAAAGCCTGACGCACCGCCGCAGGATCTGCGCCGCCCTTTTCCAAAAGCAACATCGCTTCCGCAACCGCACCAATCGTCACCGCAACGATCGTCTGGTTGGCCAATTTCGCCAATTGCCCAGCCCCGCTTGCGCCCACATGCACCGGACGACCAAGATCATTCAAAACCGGCAAAGACCGTTCGAAAACATCAGCGCGCCCACCGACCATAATTGCAAGATTGGCGCCCTCGGCTCCCTTGGTGCCGCCCGAAACAGGCGCATCCAGATGGACGCATCCCAAGCCCTCCAGCAACGTTGCCTGCGCCCGGGCGTGCTCTGGCTTGGCGCTCGACATATCGAGCCACAATGTGCCGGGCCGCAGTGCCGCGCGAAGACTGGCGTCATCCAGCAGCGCGCCCGTCGCAACGCCATCCGACAGCATCGTCAGCACGACATCGGCGCTTCCAACGGCCTCTGCTGCGGTTTCAGCGATTATCGCGCCATCGGCTTCCAAACCTTCGGCCCGCGCGCGCGTCCGGTTCCAGACAACCACCTCATGCCCGGCACGCGCCAAATTCCGCGCCATAGGAAATCCCATCAATCCGGTGCCGATCACCGCAATTTTCTGCCTGTCACTCATTGTCACACCTCAGTCTTGACCGTGGCGGACCCTAAGCCTATCCGCGAATAGATGACCACCGAAAGCGGCGCTCTCACAACCTGAATGCTTGCAAGACCAGATAAAACGCCAAAACGGCATACACAATTCGAGCCTCATTTAGGCTTGAGCGAACGGGAGGAAAAACATGAGCCACCAAAGGCTTGAGGGCAAACGCGCCCTGATCACAGCAGCCGGCCAGGGCATCGGCCGCGCCAGCGCTATCGCCATGGCCAACGACGGCGCGCATGTCGTTGCCACCGACATCAGCCAAGAGGCTCTTGACGATCTGACGGCCGCGAATCACGCTAACATCGAAACGCGACTGGTCGATGCGCGCGACGCCGACAGCATCAACAGCGCTGTAGAGCACGCCAGACCTGACGTCCTTTTCAACTGCGCAGGCTTCGTCCACCACGGCACCATCCTGGACGCCACAGACGACGAATGGGACTTTGCGTTCGACCTAAACGTCCAATCCATGTTCCGCACAATACGTGCAGCCCTTCCCGGCATGCTGGAGCGCGGCAACGGCTCGATCATCAATATGGCATCGGCCTGTTCGTCAATCATCGGCGCACCCAACCGCTTCATCTATGGCACAACCAAAGCCGCCGTCATTGGCCTAACGAAATCCGTCGCTATCGACTTCATCACCAAAGGCATTCGCTGCAACTGCATCTGCCCCGGCACTGTGCAAAGCCCCTCGCTTGAACAGCGTCTCCATACCCTCGGCGAACAGGTCGGCGGCTACGACGAAGCCCGCAAACAATTCATCGCCCGCCAACCTATGGGTCGCATCGCCTCGGCCGAGGAAATCGCCGCCCTGACGGTCTATCTCGCAAGCGACGAGAGCGCCTTTATCACCGGACAACCCCACATCATCGACGGCGGCTGGTCGGGTTAACCCCAGCCCAACGCAAAACAAGGAAAAGCATATGAAACTCGTTCGTTACGGCAAAACCGGAGCCGAAAAACCCGGACTTATGGATGGCGAAACCCTGCGTGATCTCAGCGGTCACGTCGATGACATCACCGGTGCCACGCTTGACGACGCGACCCTCGCACGCCTTGCCGCCATCGACCCCGCATCCCTTCCAAAAGTGGCAGGCTCCCCCCGCATTGGACCTTGCGTCGGCAATATCGGAAAATTCCTGTGTATCGGCCTGAATTACTCAGATCACGCGGCAGAAACCGGCGCGGCAATCCCTGAACACCCGATCCTGTTTTTCAAAGCGAACTCCGCGATCGTTGGCCCCAACGACAACGTCATGATGCCACGTGGCTCCACCCACACCGACTGGGAAGTTGAGTTGGGCGTCGTCATCGGCAAGGCGGCAAAATACGTCTCAAAAGAAGACGCTCTGGATTACGTGGCGGGCTATTGCATCGTGAACGACGTCTCCGAACGCCACTTCCAGACGCAACTCACCGGCCAATGGACCAAGGGCAAAAGCCCTGACACGTTCGGCCCAACCGGCCCCTGGCTGGTCACCAAAGACGAAGTCCCCGACCCACAAGCGCTTGCCATGTCCTGCGACGTGAACGGAAAACGCATGCAGACCGGCACAACCAACACGATGATTTTCACTGTCGCCGAAATCATCGAACACCTCAGCCACCTGTTCACGCTGCATCCGGGCGACGTGATCTCGACGGGAACACCTCCGGGCGTTGGAATGGGGATGAAGCCGCCAACCTACCTCAAAGTGGGCGACGTCATGGAGCTAGACATCGAAGGCCTCGGCCACCAGCGGCAGGAGGTCGGCGAGGATGCCTGATCTCCTTCAAATCGGCGGCGCGACCGAGGAAATGTCGGCGCGCGTCTCGGCCGCATTCACCATCCACAAAGCAAGCGATCAAGCGGACCTGACTGGGTGGCTGGCCGAACATGGGGACAAAATCACCCACGTTCAGACCAACGGCCACGACGGCGTAAAGCCCGACGTCATGGCAGCGTTAACGAACCTTAAGATGATTTCCTGCTACGGTGTCGGATATGACAATATTGATGCCAACGAGGCCGTGCGACGCGGCATCATGGTCACGCACACCCCCAACGTCCTGAACGAGGAAGTTGCGACCACGGCCGTGCTTCTCATGCTTGCCTGTTACCGCGAACTTCTGCGCGATGACGCATGGGTGCGCGCAGGCGATTGGGAGGCCAAGGGCAACAGCCCGCTCACACGTTCTGCAGACAATCAAACCATCGGCATTCTGGGTATGGGTCGCATCGGTCAGGCGATTGCCGCAAAACTGGCCCCGTGGAATCCGACGATTCTCTATCACACACGCAGCGAAAAAGACGTTCCTTACCAGTACGTTGGCGATCTTGCGAAGATGGCCGAGGCGTGCGACGTCCTAATCATCATCACGCCGGGGGGCGCTGCCACTCACCATCTGGTGAACGGCGAAGTGATGAACGCTCTTGGCCCGAACGGCACGTTGATCAACGTCGCGCGTGGCACTGTGATTGACGAACAAGCCATGATCGTAGCCCTTTCCGAAGGCCGTCTCGGCTGGGCCGGGCTCGACGTGTTCGAACACGAACCCGAAGTCCCGCAAGCCTTGCGCGATCTGCCCAACGCCACGCTTCTGCCCCACGTGGGCAGTGCAACGCATGAAACCCGTGCGGCCATGGGCAAACTCACCGTCGACAACTTGTTAAGTCATCTTAACGACGGCACGGTCATCAGCCCGGTGCCCGAATGCCAATGACCAAAATCACCTCGATCGAGCCACGGCTTTTTGCCGTGCCGCTCGACGAGGTGCTCGTCGACGCCAAACATGGCGCGCACAGCCACTTCCACCTGATCACTGCGACAGTTACCCTCGAAGATGGTCGCACCGGCACCGGCTATACCTACAACGGCGGGCGCGGCGGTCACGCCACCCACGCCATGATCGCCCACGATCTCGCGCCATTCCTCGTCGGCGAAGATGGCACCAACGTTGAAGCCCTCACCGACGCGATGGACGCCTACATGCACTACGTCGGGCGCGGCGGCATCCTCAGCTTCGCCATTTCCGCCATCGACATCGCCCTCTGGGACATCCGCGCCAAGGCCGCCGAAAAACCGCTCTGGCAATTGGCCGGAGGTGCGGGGCAAACCTGCAAAGCCTACGGCGGCGGCATCGACCTTGCTTTCCCGTTGGAAAAACTGAAAGCCCACGTCCAAGGCTACCTCGATGCCGGACTAGACGCCGTCAAAATCAAGATCGGCCAACCAACGGCCGCCGAAGACATCGCCCGCATCCGCGCCATCCGTGACCTTCTCGGTCCCGACCGCGCTTTCATGATCGACGCAAACTACTCAATGTCGCGCAACGAAGCGGTTTCGCTGGCCCGCGCGGTCCAGGACCAAAACATCCTCTGGTTTGAAGAACCGATTATCCCCGACGACTACCCCGGCTACGCCCATGTGGCGCGGGAAGGCGGCATTGAGGTCGCCCAAGGTGAAAACCTCCACACGATCTTTGAATTCGAAATGGCGCTGGCCCAAGGCGGCCTCGGCTTCATCCAACCCGATGCCTCCAACTGCCTTGGCATCACCGGATGGCTTAGGGTCGCGGCGCTCGCAAAAGAACACAACGTCCCCGTCTGCTCGCACGGCATGCAGGAATTGCACGTCAGCCTCGTATCATCGCAGCCCCACGGCGGCTGGCTCGAAGTTCACAGCTTCCCGATTGACCGCTACACAAAACGCCCGCTGGTGATTGAACAGGGCAGGGCGGTCGCGCCCCAAAGCCCCGGTATCGGCGTCGATTTCGATTGGGACAAACTCAGCCCCTTCGAGGTCCGCTAAAGTGATGCGGTAATCCCGCCATCCACAAAAAGCGTATGCCCATTCACGAAACTTGATGCAGCCGACGACAAAAATATCGCCGCACCCTGAAGCTCGTCCACGCTCCCCCAACGGCCCGCAGGTGTGCGCTTTTCAAGCCATGCACTGAACTCCGGATCCGCCACCAAAGCCGCATTCAACGGCGTGTCAAAATACCCCGGCGCAATCGCATTGCACTGCAATCCGTACTTCGCCCAATCCGTCGCCATGCCCTTCGTCAGGTTCGTCACCGCGCCTTTTGTGGCGGTATAAGGCGCGATCCCGGGACGGGCCAAGGCCGACTGCACGCTTGCAATATTGATAATCTTACCCGCTTTGCGCCCAATCATGTGCCGCGCAACCGCCTGGCCCACATGAAACACGCTCGCGATATTCGTCTGCAAAAGCTTCTCGAAGGCATCCGCCGGAAAGTCCTGCAATTCGGTCCGGTATTGCATGCCCGCATTGTTGATTAGAATATCAAACGCCATGCCGCCGGCTTCCGCCGCATCCACTGCCGCGCGCACCCCTTCATGGTCCGTCACATCAAACGCTAGGGTATCGACACCTCCCAAAGCCGCCGACGCCTCCGCCAACTTACCCTTGTCGCGTCCGTTCAACACAACTTTCGCGCCCGCTTCGATCAATCCTTGCGCCAAGGCAAAACCAATCCCCTGACTAGATCCGGTAATCAGCGCGCGACGGCCAGAAAGATCAAAAAGTTTCGACGACATGGCATTTCCTCCGATGAATTCTGCGGCTACCTTCCGGGGCAACGCGGGGAACCGCAAGGGGGGAATATGAAAGCCATCGTCATTCACGCAGCCCACGACCTTCGCCTTGAAGACCGCGACCCACGCGCGCCGATGCCCGGCGAAGTCCGCGTCGCCATCAAAGCCGGTGGCATCTGCGGCTCAGACCTTCATTACTACCACCAAGGTGGCTTCGGACCGATCCGCATTAAGGAACCAATGATCCTTGGCCACGAAGTTTCCGGCCTCGTCACCGACCTCGGAAGCGGTGTTGCAGGTCTCAGCATCGGGCAGCTTGTCGCCGTATCGCCCTCGCGTCCGTGCCAAGCCTGCCAATATTGCCTAAAGGGAATGCAAAACCACTGCGAAAACATGGCCTTCTACGGAAGCGCCATGCCATTCCCCCACATTCAGGGCGCCTTCCGCCAAGACTTGATCGCCCTTCCACATCAATGCGTCCCCGCCGACGGTCTCACATCGGGCGAAGCCGCAATGGCCGAACCGCTCGCGGTCTGCCTCCATGCGGTCCACCACGCCGGTGACCTCGTCGGCAAATCCGTCCTTGTCTCAGGCTGCGGCCCTATCGGCTTGCTGTCGGTCCTCGCAGCACGCCGCGCCGGAGCTTCGGAAATCATCGCGACAGATCTCACCGATTTCACGCTCGCAAAAGCGCTTGAAATCGGCGCGGATCACGCCCTGAATCTTGCCACTGACCCCGACGCCCTGACGCCCTGGCAAAGCGGTAAAGGCCAGATCGACGTGCAATTTGAATGCTCCGGAGCTGCCCAGGCCGTCGCCGCCGGTGTCAAAGCCCTACGCCCGCAAGGCATCCTTGTGCAGCTTGGATTGGGCGGTGACATGACCCTGCCGATGCAAGCCATGACCGCCAAAGAGATCGTCCTGAAAGGCTCGTTCCGCTTCCACGACGAATTCACCACCGCCGTGCAGCTCATGCAAAAAGGTCTGATCGACGTGGCCCCTCTTATCACGCAAACCTTCTGTCTGGCCGACGCCGTCAAAGCTTTCGACACCGCCGGAGACCGCACCCAGGCCGTCAAAGCTCAGATCGACTTCACCTAGCCCAGCTTCACTGCAATGTTCTTGGTCTGCACGTAATTCCAAAGCGCCTCGCGGCCCTTTTCGCGCCCGTATCCAGACTTGCCGAACCCGCCAAACGGCGTTTCGATACCGCCCGCGTACCATTCGTTCACGAATACCTGACCGGCCCGCATACGCTGTGCGACCCGCGTCGCACGGTTCAGATCGCGGGTGAAGACACCGCCAACAAGCCCGTACTCCGTCGAATTGGCGATCTCAATTGCCTCCGCATCGTCGCGAAACGACATTACGGATAGAACTGGCCCGAAGACCTCTTCTTGCGCAATCGTCATGTCAGACGTCACACCATCCAACACGGTTGGCTCCAAGAACGCGCCGGGACGGTTCAACTTGCGCCCTCCCGAAACAACTCGCGCGCCTTGCGCTTCGGCTTCTTGAACCATGCCAGCCGCGCGATCCCGCTGCGCTTCAGACACCATCGCGCCCATATTGGCCCCTGCTTCCGTCCGCTCAATCCCCGGACCCACAGACAAAGACTGCGCAACATTTTTGGCCCGCTCGACCAATTCATCCCGACGGCTTTCGTGCACGATGACACGGCTCATCGCCGAACAAACCTGCCCTGCGTTGAAGTATATTCCCCAACGGATGTCGTTCTCAAACGCCTCCAGATCGGCATCGTCATGCACAATCGCCGCCGATTTCCCGCCAAGCTCCAAAACGCAAGGCACCACATTCTGCGCCGCCGCCGTTGCAATTGCGATGCCTGTGCGAACCGATCCGGTAAACACAATCTGACGAACGCCCGGATGCGAGACCATTGCCGCACCCGCATCTTGCCCCAACCCACACAACACGTTCACAGTGCCCGCCGGAAACCCTGCGGCCTCGGCGGCTTTCGCAATATAGCCGTTGGTCAAAGGCGCAAGTTCGGGCGACTTGATCGCGCAGGCATTGCCCGTCGCCAAAGCCGCCGCGACGCCGCGCGCCGTCATCTCAAGCGGGTAATTCCACGGGATAATTTGTGCCGAAACACCAAACGGCTCGTTCACTGTCCAATCGAAATACCCGGCTCCAAGCGGGATCGATTTTCCCTCAACGGTCGAGGCCTGATTGCCGTAATACTCAAAATAAAGCGCGGCCCCTTTAACCTCGATCTCCGCCTCCCAAAGCGGCTTGCCTTGCTCGCGGGTTAAAACTTCGGCGATCTCATCAAGATGCGCCAAAAGCCAACGCCCCATCTCCTGCACCATCCGCCCGCGTTCCATCGGACGCATGTCGACCAACACCCGCGATGCATGCACCCGTTCGGCCGCCCGAACCGCACGATCTACGTCCGCCGTATCGGCCAAAGCATGCACAGCCAAGACCGTACCATTGCCGGGATCGATCACGTCAATCCGACCGGCTCCACCGTCACACCAAGCCCCGTCGATGTAATTTTGCCAAAACTCTCGCATGTCCGTCCTCCACCCCAAGTCGTTTCCACACCAATCGACCGGTTCAAAGCGCCAGCTTGCAGCCCTCGGCGGCCGACCGATATACCGCCTCTTCAATCGCGATGACCGTCAGGTAATCGGCCGCGAGATTCTCAAACGGCGCGCCATCCAGAACTCCGGCCACCACGTGTTCCTGCAACGCATAAACGCAATCACCTGCGAACCCTTGAGGGGTCGGCGTGAACACACAAGTACGCTCCAAAGACCCAAAGTCCCGCTTCCAAACCGTGCCGTCCCCTCGCAATTCCAGCACGCCCTTGGTGCCTTCAACCAAAGCTTCGCCCATTGTCCAGCGGGTGTTTGTCGCCACATGGTCAATGTGGCGATTGCCATCAAACAGCGACCGAACTCCGTTTGGATGATCCATGATGAAGAACCCAGCGTCCTCGCCCACAATCACCGGGTTAAGCCGCCGCAAATCGGCGTAAACCGCCTCTGGATCACCCAAAAGGTACCGATAAGTGTCGATGAAATGCACGGCTGTCTCGTGGATCAACAACCGTTCCATTTTCTGAAAATACGGCTGGCGATCCAGATAGGCGCGCGGCCCCTGTCCATCGCCGGGGCGCAGACGAAACGATACTTGCTGCAACTCGCCAAGCGCTCCAGCATCAATCACGCCCTTGATAAACCGGAACCACGGCTGAAACCGGAAATTCTCATGCACGACCAAGGTCACACCTGCCGCCTCGGCCTCGGCGACAATCTTGCGCGCTTCTTCCAACGTCTGGCAAAACGGCTTCTGGCAAATGATGTGCGACACCCCGGCTTGAAACGCGATCCGCAACGTCTCGGCATGGGCGACAGGCGGCACCACAACATCAAGAATATCGGGCTTCACCGCCGCAAGCATTGCTTCCAGATCGTCATATGCCGTAGCACCCGTCGCTTTTGCCGTCTCAAGATTGCGATCACAGACACCCGCCAATTGCGCACGCGGCATCCGCCCCCAGGCATCCATATGGAACTGACTGAAGTACCCCGCGCCGACCATGGCCACACGCACTGTTGTCTCGTCGGTATGCGCCATGTCGAGATCCCCCTCAAAATGATCCGCTAAAAGTCCCGCTCGCCCGGCGGACTGTCAACACAACAGCCCTCAATTCCCAATGTTTTTCTTGCTGCGCCGAACAGGGCTGACATGATCCTTCCGAAAGCAGCCGGGCAAAGGAGACAACGCAATGGCGGAATGGGAGGTCTTTTCGATCAAATACGCGGATCGCGGTAAACGCACCCGTGGTGACAGTTTCATCTTCGACGACAATCATGACGCCCCCCATGACATGGACTACTTCATGTGGCTCCTGCGATCCGGTGACCACGTGATCCTTGTCGACAGTGGCTACGACGACGCCGAAGCCAAAGCGCGCGACCGCCCGATCCGCCGGGACCCCGGCGTGGCCCTGGCCCCGTTTGGCTTAAAACCCGAAGACATCACCGAACTGGTTGTCACTCACCTGCACTACGATCACGCCGGGGGCCTGCATCTGTTTCCCAACGCGCGCCTTCACCTGCAAGCGGCAGAAATGGCCTATGCGACAGGCCCCTGCATGTGCCACGACACGCTGAAACTCCCCTTTACGGCGGGCCACGTCTGCGAGGCGATCATGCGGCTCTATGCCGGCAAGGTCATATTCCACGACGGCGACGGGATGATCGCAGACGGCGTCACTGTCCACAAAATCGGAGGCCATAGCCGGGGCCTGCAATGCGTACGGGTCAAAACGCGGGCAGGGTGGATGGTCCTTGCGTCAGATGCCTCGCATTTTTACGAAAACCTCTGGGCGCGCAAACCTTTCCCGATTGTTGTCGATATCGAAGACATGCTGATCGGCTTTGACACGCTTCAGTCCCTGGCCTCGGCACCCGAGTTGATCATACCGGGCCACGACCCGCTGGTGCGCGACTATTTCCCAAGCGAGTTGGACGACTTCATCCACCGACTTGATGCTGGCCCCATCCAAGACGTGATCCGCTAACGAAAAAGGGCGGCGCAAAATGCACCGCCCTCAAATCATCAAAGCAACAGGGAAGATTACTCTTCGCCGCCCTCTGCTGCTTCGTCCGTTGTCGGAACGTCATCGGCATCAACGCCGTCTTCGTCCTCATCATCGGCTTGCGAAGCAAGACCCGAAGGTGCCTGAATGTTGGCAATCACGAAGTCGCGGTCAATCGTTGATTTCGAGCCTTTTGGCAGGTCTACCATTGAAATCGTTGCGGTATCGCCGATCTCCATTTCAGCCACCGATATGGTGATCTTCTCAGGAATATCGCCAGCCGTCACGATAAGCTCGACCTCGGGGCGTACCATCGTCAGAACGCCACCCTTCTTGATGCCGGGCGCTTCATCTTCGCCCACGATCTCGACAGGGATATAAAGCGCGATCTTTGAAGTCCGCTTCAAACGCATCAGGTCAAGGTGTGTGGGGAGATCCTTCACAACATCGCGCTGAACGTTCCGGCAGATAACGCGCACGTCGTCGTGGCCTTCCACTACCAGATTATAAAGCGTCGCAAGGAAACGGCCCTGCTTCAGATTCTTGTACAGAACGTTGTAAGGGATATTGATCGCTACGGGGTCTATGCCGCCGCCGTATACGATGCCTGGTACGAGCCCGTCTCTTCGAGCTTGACGAGCGGCCCCCTTGCCTGTCCCCGTCCGTACCGCGGCGTTAAGATTAGGAATCTCACCAGCCATGGTTTTCTCCAAATTTTTCAAGTTGAAAGCGGCCTCCAAGGGTGTCCGCTCATGAACGGCGGCGTATAGCGGGCGATTCCTTATTTGGAAAGCACAAAAGATGACTCCAACCGGGCAGCGCGCGGCCTAACTGACGGGATCAAATGCCGTAAAGTTCGAATCGATCTCACCATAAGCGCAGTTCGCATCCAAAAGTGCTGCATGCGTGGCACCGGGATGAGTTTTCGACAGTAGCTTCAGGTCAACATAGTTCACCACCAGCTGGTCGATCTGAGGCTCATCAGGATCGGTCAAATCCCAGGCGACATAGCCGCAGACAAGACCACGATTGCGGTCATAAGTTCCCATGAAATCCACAGCCCCCAAAAGGCGATCCATCGGATACCAATTGATCCGATAGCCAGTCAAATGGTGCACAGGCCCACGTTCGACTGGAAAAGCCTGCATAATTCCCGGGCCAGGCGCAGCGCTTGCCGGGATGGCCAGGCCATCAATCCTGATCTGAAGTCCATCGTTCGAAGGTGTGCCTTCAACAGTCTGGAAAAGCGCAGTCGTTGCGGCAACAAGCGCTTCGGTCTGTTCTGGGAATTCAACGTCGCCCTGCCCGGCGAACGCGCCAAAAGTTGCGACGACCAAAGCCATCAGAGGCAAGACAACAGCCTTCTTCAAAAACACAGGGAACGCAAAACTCGTCATGACGCCAAATTACAGCGCAGAACGAATTGCGGCAAGAACATGTCAAAAAATCGACCTATTTTTGGGTCAGGCACGCGGCATCCATGCTTCAATACTGTGGTTTAGCTAGCTTTGTATCCAAAGTCGAAACGTCAAAGCACTACGACCAATCCCCCGCGAAATTCTTCGGCACCAGCAGAATATCGCGATCCACGTCGTGAATATCGCGCTTTCCACACAGCGCCATTGAAGTATCCAGCTCCTTGTGAATGACCTCCAAAGCGGTGGTCACACCCTTCTCGCCCATCGCGCCAAGACCATAGACCCAAGCCCGCCCGATCATCACACCCTTCGCACCCAAAGCGATCGCTTTCAGCACGTCCTGACCGCTGCGAATACCGCTATCAAGCCAGACCTCGGTCTTGTCGCCGACCTCTTTCACGATCTCTTCCAACATCCGGATCGAACTTAGTGCGCCGTCCAACTGCCGGCCGCCGTGGTTGGACACAACAATCGCATCCGCCCCGACCTCGACCGCCTTTTTGGCGTCTTCAACATCCAGAATACCCTTCAGGATCACCTTGCCGCCCCACATATCCATTAGCGTCTTGATCCGATCCCAATCAAGCGAGGGATCAAACGCCTCGGCCGTCCATGACGACAGCGATGACGGATCCGAAACCCCCTCGGCGTGTCCCACGATATTGCCAAAGAAGCGCCGCTTCGTCCGCAACATTTCCAAGCCCCACGTGACCTTCGTCATCATGTTGGCAATCGACGCAGGCGTCAGTTTCGGCGGGGCCGATAGCCCGTTCTTAATGTCCTTGTGCCGCTGACCCATAACCTGAAGATCAACCGTAATGACAATTGCTGAACACTTCGCAGCTTGCGCACGCTCAAACAAACGCCGCATGAAATCGTCGTCCTTCAGCGTATAGACCTGAAACCAGAATGGCTTGGTCGTATGCTCGGCCACGTCCTCGATCGAACAGATCGACATCGTCGAAAGACAAAAAGGTACGCCAAACTTTTCGGCAGCCTTCGCGGCTTTGATCTCGCCATCCGCGCTTTGCATTCCCGTCAAGCCAACTGGTGCCAAAGCCACTGGCATCGAAACGTCTTCGCCCACCAACTGGCTTTTGGTCGACCGGTCATTCATATCCATCGCAATCCGCTGACGCAGGCGAATTTTGTCAAAATCGCTGGTGTTCTCGCGGAATGTTTGCTCGGACCAACTGCCACTTTCGGCGTAGTCATAAAACATCTTCGGCACGCGACGCTTATAAATGCGTTTCAAGTCAGCAATTTCTGTGATGATGGGCATGAATTCAGTCCAATACGTTTTGGTAATTTTCAATTACCAATAAATCAAAGCCCTGTCCCGCGCCAAGTCGCAAACCCCCGCTGATCGAGGGGGCAAAGCCCCTAAATCTCACGCGTGAATGGCCCCGTCACCACAGGCGAGTGCCGCTTCGCGCACCGCTTCCGAATAGGTCGGATGTGCATGACACGTCCGCGCCAAATCCTCGGCCGCCGCCCCAAATTCCATAGCGACACAAATCTCGTGGATAAGATCCCCGGCCATTGGCCCGATGATATGCGCGCCCAAAATCCGGTCAGTGTCCTTGTCGGCCAGAATTTTCACAAAGCCATCGGCCGCAAAATTCGCCTTCGCGCGCCCATTCCCCATGAAGGAAAACTTACCAACCTTGTAAGCGTGACCCGCCTCCTTCAGCTGTTCTTCGGTCTGGCCGACATTCGCGACCTCAGGGTGCGTATAGATCACGCCCGGAATGACCCCGTAATTCACATGGCCCGCTTGCCCCGCGATGGTCTCGGCCACGCCCATGCCTTCGTCCTCAGCCTTATGCGCCAGCATCGGCCCCGCAATCGCATCCCCGATGGCATAGATGCCCTTCACATTCGTCGCCCAATGTACGTCCGTTTTGATCTGCCCGCGCTCGGACATCTCGACGCCAAGCTCGCCCAGACCAAGCCCGTCGGTAAACGGCTTGCGACCAGTCGCAACCAGCACGGTATCGGCTTCAATCGTCACCTCGGTGTCGTTTTTCTTGAGCTTATAAGTGACCTTTGCTTTGGTCTTGGTGGCCGCGACACGTTGTACAGCCGCTCCCATCACAAACTTCAGACCCTGCTTCTTCAGCGTTCGCTGGAAGGTCTTCTGGATTTCTGCGTCCATCCCCGGGGTAATGACCTCCAGATACTCGACCACCGTCACATCCGTGCCAAGCCGTGCGTAAACCGACCCCAATTCAAGCCCGATCACGCCTGCGCCAATCACCACCATCGTCTTTGGGATCTTGCTCAACTCCAAAGCGCCGGTGGACGACACAACAACTTTCTCATCCACCTCAACACCCGGCAACGTCGCCACATCAGACCCTGTCGCGATCACAATGTGCTTGGCGTCGTGAACCTCGTCGCCAATTTTCACCTTGCCTGCTTGCGGGATCGATCCCCAGCCCTTCAGCCAATCGATCTTGTTCTTCTTGAACAGGAATTCGATGCCCTTGGTGTTGGTATCAATCGTGTCCTGCTTATAGGCCAGCATGGCTTTCCAATCGACCTTCGGCTTTGGTACACCCAGACCCATCTTCGAAAAATTGTGCTCGGCCTCGTGCAGCATTTCCGTGGCATGCAGCATCGCTTTCGACGGGATGCACCCGACGTTCAGGCAGGTTCCGCCCAGCGTTTCGCGCCCCTCTACACAGGCCGTCTTCAACCCAAGCTGCGCGCAGCGAATTGCGCAAACATAGCCACCGGGGCCGCTGCCGATTACGATCACATCATAACTTGCCATAGGTCTGGTCCTTTTCCTGTCGGGGACGTCCGTGGGGCGTTGCCCCTTTTTGGTTTCTACCATGAGTAAACATCATGTGCGCGAGCATCTAAGCGGGGCCACAAGCATCGTCTCGGTGAAGCGGTCGCCTTGTGTCGCGGTTGCCTCGACCAGAACTGCGTCAGGGGCATCTACCCAGGCGCAGCTTGGCTCAAGCGCAATTGTGCGTCTTGCAATTGCTTTGCGGTCAAAAAGACTGCGCGGCTCGTTCGGATCAAAGATGAACAAATGCATCCGCGCGCCGTCGTCGCCGTAAACCACGTTGGAAGGCACATGGCGCGCCGACGCGGTGATATCGGCCAAAGGCGCCGCGCAACCGGCCAATGTCAGGGCGCCCAACAGTGTGGCCGTGGCTACGCGCTGTCCTACCATCACCAACCCGCCGCCCATGCGCTGGGCAGGGTGGTGACGACGATCAGCGTCAGAACGGTTACGACGATGAAGGCGATCGGCACATGAAACAGCATGTGCCCATGCACCGCGTAAAACCCTAGCATGCCAAGCACCGCTGCAATCGCCGCTTTCCGTGATTGCCGGTTCCAAGCGCCCCAGACCACATAGGCAAAGATGATCGTCACCGGCCATTCCAGCAACCCGATGCCCAGTGGCAGATCGAACAGATCAAACGTGGAATACGCAAACATCGTCGCATAAACCGCCAATAGCCCGGCCAGTAAAGCCGCACAGGCATATCTGGTGCCGGGCCAGGCCATTTTGTCAGAGATCCATCAACAAGCGTCGTGGATCCTCAAGCGCTTCCTTCACGCGCACAAGGAAGGTGACCGCGCCTTTGCCGTCAACAACCCGGTGATCATATGACAGGGCCAGATACATCATCGGACGGATCACGATCTCGCCGTTGACGACCATTGGGCGCTCCTGAATTTTGTGCATGCCCAAGATGCCCGACTGTGGTGGGTTCAAAATCGGCGACGACATCAGCGAGCCATAGACACCGCCGTTCGAGATCGTAAACGTGCCGCCCTGCATCTCGGCCATCGTCAGTTTCCCGTCGCGCCCGCGTGCTCCCAACTCGTTGATTCTCTTCTCAATCTCAGCGAACGACATCTTATCGGCGTCGCGTACCACCGGCACCACAAGGCCGCTAGGCGTGCCAACAGCTATGCCCATATGGACGAAGTTCTTGTAGACAATGTCCGTTCCGTCGATCTCGGCGTTGACCTCGGGCACTTCCTGCAAAGCATGCGCGCAAGCCTTGGTGAAGAATGACATAAACCCAAGCTTCACACCGTGCTTCTTCTCAAACAGCTCCTTGTACTCTTTGCGAAGCGCCATCGTCGCCGACATGTCGACTTCGTTGTAGGTGGTCAGCATAGCCGCCGTGTTTTGTGCATCCTTCAGACGCCGTGCAATGGTCTGGCGCAGACGCGTCATCTTCACGCGCTCTTCGCGACCCGCATCTTGCGCCGCAACCGGACCGCGTGGCGCGGCCGGGCCAGCAAGGGGCGCTGCTTTTGGCGCCGGGTTTGCCAGCGCCTTTTGCACGTCTTCTTTCATGATCCGATCATCGCGACCCGAACCGGTCACAGCGTCGGACGACAGGTTGTTCTCTGCCATCAGCTTCTTCGCCGACGGTGCATCTTCGACATCACGACCCGTGCTGGCCGCCGCTGGAGCAGCGTCCGCCGGAGCCGCCGCCGGAGCCGCAACAGCCCCTTCGCCCGCCGACATCACAGCCAACTTGCCACCGGCCTCAACCGTTGCACCTTCCGCAGCCAATATTTCGGACAGAACCCCGGACGCAGGCGCTGGCACTTCAACCGACACTTTGTCGGTCTCCAACTCACACAGCATCTCGTCCTGGGTGACGCTGTCCCCGACCTTCTTGAACCAACTCGACACGGTCGCCTCGGTCACACTTTCGCCAAGGGTTGGGACCATTACATCCACCGATTGCGCGCCGCCGCCAGACGCTGCTGCGGGGGCCGAAGCTGCCGCCTTTGCCGGTGCAGGCGCTGCCCCGGCACCTTCAGTCAGGGTCGCCAGCAAAGCATCCACACCAACGGTCGTGCCCTCAGCAGCGACAATCTCGCCCAAGGTCCCCGCCGAAGGCGATGGCACTTCAACCGTCACTTTGTCGGTCTCAAGCTCGCACAACATTTCGTCCACCGCGACTGTATCGCCCGGTTTCTTGAACCACGTGGCGACGGTGGCCTCGGTGACGCTTTCTCCAAGCGTCGGCACACGAATTTCAGTTGCCATGTCGGATTACCCTTCCAGTGTCAGCGCGTCGTTCACGAGCGCTTGTTGTTGTGACTTATGCGCCGATGCAAGACCCGTCGCAGGCGAGGCCGCCGCTGCACGCCCCGCATATTTAGGCCGTGTGATCTTCGCTTTGATACGCGTGAGAACCCACTCGATATTGGGCTCCATAAAGGTCCAGCCGCCCTGATTCTTCGGCTCTTCCTGACACCAGACATAATCGGCATTCGGGAACCGCTTCAGTTCGTTCACAAACGACTGCGCCGGGAACGGATAGAACTGCTCCACCCGCATCAGATAAACATCATCAGCGCCCCGCGCGTCGCGTTCTTCCAGCAAGTCAAAGTAGACCTTGCCCGAACACATCACGACCCGTCTGATCTTCTCATCGGCCTTCAGCGCGGTGTCTGAATTGCCAAGCTGCGCGTCATCCCACAGCACCCGGTGGAAGCTGGAGCCGGTGACGAACTCTTCGGTTTTCGAGATCGCCATCTTGTGGCGTAAAAGCGACTTCGGCGTCATGATCACCAGGGGCTTACGATAGCTGCGGTGAATCTGGCGTCGTAGCAGGTGGAAATAATTCGCAGGTGTCGTGCAGTTCGCCACGATCCAGTTGTCCTCCGCGCACATCTGCAAGAACCGCTCCAGACGCGCGGACGAATGCTCCGGCCCCTGACCTTCGTACCCATGCGGCAGGAGCATCACCAGACCAGACATCCGCAGCCACTTGCGTTCGCCCGACGAGATAAACTGATCGAACATGATCTGCGCACCATTGGCGAAGTCGCCAAATTGCGCTTCCCAAAGAACCAGCGAGTTCGGCTCGGCCAGCGTGTAGCCGTATTCGAACCCAAGCACTGCGTATTCCGACAACATCGAGTCGATGACTTCGTAGTGCGCCTGACCCTGGCGGATATGGTTGAGGGGAAAATACCGCTCTTCCGTCTCCTGGTTCACGATGCCCGAATGACGCTGCGAGAACGTCCCCCGCGTGGAATCCTGACCGGAAAGCCGTACCGGATAGCCCTCAGTCAACAGTGACCCAAATGCCAAAGCCTCGGCGGTGGCCCAGTCAAAACCCTCGCCACTGTCGAACATCTTGGCTTTGTTTTCGAACAGACGCTCGACCGTCTTGTGGATTGGCAAGCCATCCGGCACCGTGCTCAAAACCTTGCCGATCTGCTCAAACGTCGCCTTTGGAATCGCAGTCTTGCCGCGCTGATACTTCGCGCCCTGGCGATCCATATGCGACCAACGCCCGTCTAGCCAGTCCGCCTTGTTCGGCTTGTACTCTTTACCGGCCTCAAATTCTTCGCTCAGATAGGCCTGAAACCTGGCCTTCATATCTTCGATTTCGCCTTCAGGGATCAGACCATCTCGCACAAGTCGCTCAGTATACAGGCTAAGCGTCGTCTTTTGCTTTTTGATCTTCTTGTACATGATCGGATTTGTGAACATGGGCTCGTCGCCCTCGTTGTGACCAAATCGGCGGTAGCAGAAAATATCAAGCACGACGTCCTTGCCGAACTTCTGGCGGAACTCGGTGGCAACTTTGGCTGCATGGACCACAGCCTCGGGATCATCGCCGTTCACGTGGAAAATCGGAGCTTCCACCATCAGCGCAATATCGGTCGGGTAGGGGCTTGATCGCGACAGGTGCGGCGCCGTCGTAAAGCCGATCTGATTGTTCACAATGATATGGATCGTACCGCCGGTCTTATGACCTTTCAAACCAGACAGACCAAAACACTCAGCCACGACACCTTGGCCCGCAAAGGCCGCATCACCGTGCAGCAAAAGCGGCAACACGCTGGTGCGCTCGGCGTCATTGCGTTGATCCTGCTTGGCGCGGGCCTTTCCAATCACGACCGGGTTCACCGCCTCGAGGTGCGACGGGTTCGCCGTCAGACTTAGGTGCACGGAGTTACCATCAAATTCACGGTCCGAAGACGCGCCAAGGTGATACTTCACATCGCCCGAGCCATCGACGTCCTCGGGCTTGAAAGACCCCCCCTGAAATTCGTTAAAAATCGCCTTGTATGGCTTGGCCATCACGTTCGCCAAAACGCTCAGGCGACCTCGATGCGGCATGCCGACAATGATGTCTTTCACGCCCAAAGCACCACCGCGCTTGATAATCTGTTCCATCGCCGGGATCAGACTTTCGCCGCCATCCAGACCAAATCGCTTTGTGCCCATGTATTTGACGTGAAGGAACTTCTCAAAGCCCTCGGCCTCGACCAGCTTTTTCAGGATCGCCTTGCGTCCGTTCCGCGTGAAGGAAATCTCCTTGCCAAACCCTTCGATCCGTTCCTTTAGCCAACCGGCCTGCTCAGGGTTCGAAATATGCATGTACTGAAGCGCAAAAGTCCCACAATACGTCCGCTTTACGATCGCGATAATCTCGCGCATCGACGCCATCTGAAGGCCCAGAACATTATCGATAAAAATAGGGCGATCCATGTCGCTTTCCGCAAAGCCATAAGACGTCGGGTTAAGCTCGGGATGCGGAGTTTTGTCCTGCATACCCAGAGGATCAAGGTCCGCCACCAGATGCCCCCGGATACGATAGGCGCGAATAATCATCAGCGCACGGATCGAATCCAGAACCGCCCGCTTGATCGCGTCCTCGCTCACTGCAACGCCCGTCTCAGCCGCTTTGGCCCCAATCTTCGCCGCAGCGCCCGACGCCGCTTTTGGCCCCAGATCGCCCCATTGCCCATCAAGTGCTGCCGTAAGCTCGTCGTTTGGCTGCGGAGGCCAGTCGGCCCGCGCCCAGCTTGGCCCCGCGGCCTCGGCCTGCGCGTCCGCACCGTCATCGCCAAGCTCGGCAAAAAACGCAGCCCACGCCTCGTCGACCGCATTCGGGTCTTCGGCATAGCGTGCATAAAGCTGCTCAATGTACTCGGCGTTGTGCCCTTGCAAAAAGGACGATGCCTTGAAGAGATCGTTTGGGGATTGTTCGGTCATCTGACTACCTCGTCGCTTCCGCGATCATCGTTTTGACAACTGCGCTTTGCAGTGTGCCGTTCCAGTGATTTGCGCCGCTGGTCTTTACAAACCGGGCAGGGGTGCCTGCAGATTTTACGTTGGCGACATAAGCTTCGGCCAGCCCGGGCCACATATTGTCATCCTCCGCGCCGGTTAAGGCGATCACCCGCATGCCTTGCCCGATGGTGCCGGCAAATTTGATCGGCGATTGTTTCTCGCGACCTGAAAAGAGGCTGTATTTGGCGCGCCAAATTTTAATATCGCAGGGACAAGACTGAAGCATGGCACTGTTCACCAGCCCAGGATATCTCTCGATGATTGCCCCAAGTTGCGCCGCGCCGTCCGTATGGCCCGCCAGCCCCAAACGCTCGCCCGGATTGGCGTCTTTGACGGCGCTCCATGACTTTGCCACAAGATCGTTGTTCGCTTTGGTGTCTTGATCACGGCGCTCGTGGGGGGCACCTGCGCTGGTTTGGATCGCGTCGTCGTCCCCTGGGCGCAACAAAACAATAGCTGTCACGCCCTCTTGCGCCCTCTGTCTCATCAAGGCGCAGTGATAGGTTGCTGGCCCACCGCGTGAGGCGTCGCCCGGCAGAAACACGACGACTGATTTCCCACCCGAACCACACTTCGCGCCTTTCAGAGGCCCAAAGTCATCAGCAAATGCGCCAGCACCAAGCGTGCAGGCAACCAGTACCGCTGCAATGAGCTTGAGTGAACCAATCATGACATGATCTCTTTGACACTACCTCGTTTGACTAAGTTTTACCCAATCGCTTCCAGAACAGCTTCGCCCAGACCCGCCGGGCTTTCCGCCACAACGATCCCGGCAATCTTCATCGCTTCGATCTTGTCGTCCGCGCCACCTTTGCCGCCGGCAACAATCGCGCCCGCGTGGCCCATCCGACGCCCCGGTGGCGCTGTGCGACCGGCAATAAAACCAGCCGTCGGCTTCCAACGGCCCTTCTTTTTCTCATCGGCCAGGAACTGCGCGGCCTCTTCTTCTGCCGAGCCGCCGATTTCGCCAATCATGATGATCGATTGCGTCTCATCATCAGCGAGGAACCACTCCAGCACGTCGATATGCTCGGTTCCTTTAATCGGATCACCACCAATACCAACGCAGGTCGACTGGCCAAGGCCCACATCAGACGTCTGCTTCACGGCCTCGTAAGTCAAAGTGCCGGACCTCGACACAACTCCGACCGAACCCCGGCGATGGATGTGACCGGGCATAATGCCGATCTTGCAGGCATCTGGCGTGATAACACCGGGGCAGTTCGGCCCGATCAATGTCGAGGACGACGTCTCAAGCGCACGTTTCACCCGCATCATGTCTAGAACCGGGATGCCTTCCGTAATCGCAATGATCAGCGGAATTTCCGCATCAATCGCTTCCAGAATCGAATCTGCTGCAAACGGTGGCGGCACATAGATCACCGACGCGTTCGCCCCCGTCATCGCCACCGCTTCGTGGCACGAGTTGTACACCGGCAGATCGAGGTGCGTCTGACCACCTTTGCCCGGTGTGACGCCTCCGACCATTTTGGTGCCGTAAGCAATCGCCTGCTCGGAGTGAAATGTACCCTGCGAGCCGGTGAAGCCCTGACAGATGACCTTGGTGTTTTCGTTGACGAGGACAGCCATGTGCAGTTCCCTATTTTTGCGGCCGAAGCCGTTCTACATTCATAAAAGTTTCGATACCGTTTGGTCCGGGGCGTGTGCCCACATGAACCACGGCAATACGTCTTGGATTTAGCTGGCGTGCAGCCAGCAATGCGGTGCCCGACGTGCGGGCACCGCGATGTGTACTTTGAAGAGCGGCATCGGTCAGGATGCCTTCACGGGTCAGTGCCGCTACAGCCACATCTGCGGCCACACCAGCATGATCTCCGTCAAAAGCAACCTCGCACCGACGATCGGTTCCGGGGGTAACCCGCCCTGTCGCTTTGGACACGTCAGCCTTGGAAAACGGGTCGAGATCATAGAAATCAACCCGCACGTCGTTCGATGCAAACCGCTCCGACACCCGCGCAGCCGTCATAAACGGAGAAAAGCAGTTGTCGGAAAACGCGCCCATGGCGCGCTCCGCCGTGGTGTCATCCGCCGCCGCAGCACCGGCCATAAAGGCCAGTGTCGCCACAGTCGTCCCGCGCGTCATATGTGCCGAAGCGGTCAAAGGATTACCCCTTAACCGCCTTCACAATCTTCTCGGCCCCGTCTTTCAGATTGTCCGCCGCGATGACGTTCAGCCCGGAATTGCGGATGATCTCTTTGCCCTTCTCGACGTTCGTGCCTTCAAGGCGCACGACCAATGGCACCTCAAGGCCAACCTCTTTCACCGCCGATACAACGCCTTCCGCGATCACATCGCAGCGCATGATCCCGCCGAAAATGTTCACAAGGATGCCCTTCACCTGCGGGTCCGAGGTAATGATCTTGAACGCCTCGGTGACCTTCTCTTTCGTGGCGCTGCCTCCGACATCAAGGAAGTTCGCCGGCTCGGCGCCATAAAGCTTGATGATGTCCATCGTCGCCATGGCAAGGCCTGCTCCGTTCACCATGCAGCCGATCTCGCCATCCAAAGCGATGTAGTTCAGATCGAACTTCGAGGCGGCCAATTCTTTAGGATCTTCCTCGGTCTCGTCGCGCAAAGCGGCGATATCGGGATGACGGTAAATCGCGTTGCTATCAAAACCCATTTTCGCATCAAGGCATTTCAGATCGCCCTTGTCGGTCACGATCAGCGGGTTGATCTCAAGCATCTCCATGTCTTTTTCGACGAACATTTTATAAAGCTGGCCCATCAAAATGACGCATTGTTTGATCTGTGGCCCTTTAAGGCCAAGCTCGAACGCGATGCGGCGGCCGTGGAACGCCTGATACCCGGTCGCGGGATCAACGCTGAACGACAGAATTTTGTCGGGTGTGTTGTGGGCCACCTCTTCGATGTCCATGCCGCCTTCGGTCGATGCCACAAAGCTGACCCGGCTTGTCTGACGATCAACCAGCAACGCAAGATACATCTCGGTCTCAATGCCGGCCCCGTCTTCGATATAAATGCGGTTCACCTGCTTGCCCGCAGGACCGGTTTGCTTAGTGACCAACGTACGTCCCAGCATCCGCTTGGCTTCCGATGCGGCTTCCTCAACGGACCGCGCAAGACGCACACCGCCCATGTCGCCAGCGTCGGCCTCTTTAAAGCTGCCTTTGCCGCGTCCACCTGCGTGGATCTGCGCCTTCACAACCCAAAGCGGGCCGTCCAATTCGCCAGCGGCAGTCTTTGCATCTTCCGATCGCATGACGGGTCGACCGTCCGAAACCGGAGCGCCGTAGCTCTGCAAAAGTGCTTTCGCCTGATATTCGTGGATGTTCACCGGAGGCCTCCTTCGTTCCCTTTTCCCCTGCATGACACAGAAAAATTAGCAAAAGAAACGGGAAACGGGCAATTCGGGGCAATTGGGGGCAATTATTGCGTCATTCCTGCTTTTTGTGATCACACGTTTTTGCGTGTGATCACAAAATTACGAAAAATCGCCGAATTGCCGCGACTCACAAGACCACAATCACGTTCGCAGGGGTCTGAAGGGTGAATTCTTCGTACTATTCTTCCAATTCGCCGGGCAAATCCTCAAAGCGGATAGCCTGATATTTGGTCCCCCAAAAGTCGCAACCATCCTAAAACACCATCGAGGAAGGACCGCGCCCGCGGGTAACCACCAACCCGGATCGATGGCCCGACTACATCCTATTTGAACACCCACCACTGACCTCTGGCCAATGCCTGCCGAACAGGTTTTTTTCGGTCGATGTCTATCAGGTGGCCGAAGTCTTCCCGGCGAACGCGCTTTTTAAACCAAAAAGCCGCGCCGCCCCCTAGGACCGCGCGGCTTCCTTGAATAGTTTGGGCGCGCGCCTCAGCTCAACCCGTCGTCAATCGCCTTGCAGGCATCGACCAGACCCTTAACGGCCTCCACCGACTTGTCGAACATCGCTTGCTCTTCGCTTGACAGCTGAATGTCGACCACACGCTCGACGCCACCCTTACCGATGACTGTCGGCACACCGACATACATGCCCTTAAGACCAAGCGCACCGTCCACATAAGCCGCACAGGGCAACAGACGCTTCTGGTCCTTTAAAAAGGCTTCCGCCATTTCAATGGCGCTTGTCGCAGGCGCGTAATAAGCCGAGCCATTGCCCAGAAGGCCCACGATCTCAGCACCGCCATCACGGGTCCGCTGAACAATCGCGTCCAGCTTCTCTTGCGTGGTCCAGCCCATCTTCACCAGATCAGGCAAAGGAATGCCGCCAACGGCCGAATACCGCACCGATGGCACCATCGTGTCACCGTGACCGCCAAGAACAAACGCGGTGACGTCCTTCATCGACACGTCGAACTCAAGACTAAGGAAGTGACGGAAGCGCGCAGAATCAAGCACACCTGCCATGCCACAAACTTTATTGTGCGGCAGGCCGGAATATTCGCGCAGCGCCCAAACCATCGCATCAAGCGGGTTGGTGATACAGATCACAAACGCATCCGGCGCATTCGCCTTGATGCCTTCGCCAACCGATTTCATCACTTTAAGGTTAATACCAAGAAGGTCATCGCGGCTCATGCCGGGCTTGCGCGCAACACCGGCCGTAACGATGCAAACGTCTGCACCCGCAATGTCAGCGTAATCCGTGGTGCCCTTCAAAGTGGCGTCAAAGCCCTCTGATGGACCGGCTTCCGAGATATCAAGGGCTTTGCCCTGCGGCGTACCGTCAGCAATATCGAACAAGACGACGTCGCCAAGTTCTTTCATGGCAGCAAGGTGAGCAAGTGTGCCACCGATCTGGCCTGCGCCGATAAGCGCGATCTTTGGTCTGGACATGAGGATGAGTCTCCGATCCGCAGGAATTGATTGCTATTCAGTCGGGGTAGCCACAGTCGCGCCAAGGTGCAAGGCCGAAGCGGGCAGATGTGATCCTTCCCATGCCCCACCCAGCGCGCTATGAGCCGCGCATCCCGTCTGCACGAAAGCCTTTCATGACGCTTGACCTTACCTTCTTCCTGGTTGCGATTCCGGCGGTGATTTTCGCTGGAATTTCAAAAGGAGGCTTCGGCTCGGGTGCGGCATTCGTCGCGGCCCCCTGTTGGCGCTTATCGTTGATCCGGCACTGGCCGTCGGCCTTATGTTGCCGCTTTTGATGCTGATCGATGCTGCGACACTTAAACCCTATTGGAAGCGGTGGAGCTGGCCGGATGCGCGACTTCTGATCTTAGGAGCCGCCCCGGGTGTTGCCATCGGCGCATTGTTCTGGAGCGCTGCAGACGCAGACGTATTGCGCGTCTTTCTTGGGGTGATCTCGCTGGCGTTCGTCGCGTTCCAACTGGCCCGTGCGCAAAACTGGATCCGTATACCCGACCGTTCCTTCCCCCCCGGCGCGGGGATTTTTGCAGGCGCCGTTGGTGGCTTCACAAGCTTTGTCAGCCATGCAGGCGGCCCGCCTGTTGCTGTCTATCTTCTGGCGCGCGGCATGACGAAAACCACCTATCAGGCGACCACAGTGATCACCTTCTGGGCCGTGAACATCTTCAAGGCCATTCCTTACGCAATATTAGGTATTTTTACGTCGCAAACATTGATCGCCGGGCTTTATCTTGCCCCCGCCGCACTGTTTGGAGCCTGGCTGGGCGTGTGGGCGCACAGTGTAATCCCGGAGCGCCTGTTCTTCATCGTGACCTATGTCCTTTTGACCGCCACCGGCGCAAAGCTGATCTTCGACGCGCTGACCTGACTTGTCGGGCCGCCGGGGCCGGGCGTTTTGGCCAGGACCGCAAGAGCCTCGCCCGAAGCGACACGGCAGGTCGTCCCGTTAGGCAACGCAACAGCGATCGTCCCTGTCCCGGTCTCAACCGACGCGAACACCTCAACCACGCAGCCGCTCTTGTCGCTGCAATGCGGCGAAAGCGCTTGCGGAATGCTGCGCAAAACTGCAGTTTCCGCGCAACTTTATTGCTTGCAGGGTCGAATCATGAGCGCAGCGGCGGCACTTTACCGGTCAGTACTTTACATTCCCGCCTCAAAAGAGCGCGCCCTCGACAAAGCACGTGGCTTGAATTGCGATGCAATCATCTTCGATCTCGAAGACGCCGTAACACCCGAAGAAAAAACCTCCGCCCGTGAAATACTGGCCCGCGAGTTGAAAAACGGCGGCTACGGCCACCGCCAGCGCATCGTCCGCATCAACGCGCTGGACACGGAATGGGGCAGGGACGACGCCCGCGCCGTCGCGAATATGGAATGCGACGCCGTCCTTTTGCCCAAAGTCGACGGCCCCGACGACACCGAAGCCCTCGCCGCGATCACCGGCGGGCTTGCCATCTGGTGCATGCTTGAAACCCCACGTGGCGTCCTGAACGCGCTTTCCATCGCGGACTATGTCACCGTCAAAGGCTTCATCCTCGGCACCAACGACCTCGCCAAAGACATTGGGTGCGCCACGGGCAGCGACCGATTGCCGTTGATGACGGCCCTTCAAATCTGCCTGATGGCCGCGCGCGCCGCCGGGATCGTATGCGTCGATGGCGTCTACAACGCTTTCAAAGACGATGCAGGCCTGGAAGCCGAATGCGAACACGGCCGCGCGCTAGGCATGGACGGCAAAACGCTTATCCACCCGGCACAACTGGCCATCGCAAACCGCGTCTTCGCCCCGACGCCTCAACAGATCGACCTCGCCCGCCGTCAGATCGAAGCGTTTGACGCCGCCCGCGTACAAGGCGAAGGTGTCGCCGTGGTGGACGGCAAAATCGTCGAAAACCTGCATATCGAAACCGCGCGCACGGCTCTTGCCCGTGCCGACGCCATCGCCGCACGGACCCTAAAAACATGACCCTTCTTATTACCGGCCTTTTCATCTGGACTGCCGCCCACTTCTTCAAACGCTTCGCTCCCGCACAGCGCGGCGCACTGCAGGAAAAAATGGGAGACGCCTCGAAAGGCATCATCGCCATCCTTCTCGTCGTCTCGATCGTGTTGATGGTCATCGGTTATCGCGGCGCCGAGATGAACTTTCTCTGGGGCCGCTCTGCCGCCACAACCGGGATCAACAACCTCCTGATGCTGGCCGCCGTCGCGCTATTGGGTCTCGGCTCCTCCAAAAGCCGCCTGCGCAAAAAGATGCGCCACCCCATGCTGACCGGCGTTGTGGTCTGGGCCGCCTCGCACCTTCTGGTCAATGGCGACACGGCCTCGATCGTGCTATTCGGTGGCCTCGCAATCTGGGCGCTGGCGCAAATGGTAATCATCAACCGCGCCGTCCCGGATTATACCCCTTACGAGGGCGGATCAGCCGCCGGAGATGTGAAGCTCTTGGTCATCTCGCTGGTGATTTACGGCATTATCGCAGGCATTCACACTTGGCTCGGCTATTTCCCATTCGGCGGCTAATCCCATGAAAACAAACCTCGGGCGCTTCTTCGAGGACTACCGCGTCGGCGAGACCATCGCCCACGCCGTTCCAAGAACGATCACGATGGGTGAGCGCGCCCTGTACCACATGCTGTATCCCGCCCGACACGCGCTTTATTCCTCGGATCAATTCGCACAAAGCTGCGGCCTGCCGTTCAGTCCGTTCGACGATATGGTGGTCTTCCATGTGGTGTTTGGAAAAACCGTTCCTGATATTTCCCTGAACGCCGTGGCCAATCTTGGCTACGCCGAAGGGCGCTGGCTGGCGCCGGTCTGGCCGGGCGACACGATCCGATCGCAGTCCGAAGTGATCGGCCTGAAACAAAACTCCAACGGCAAAACAGGTGTCGTCTGGGTCCGCACGACCGGCTTCAACCAACGTGACGAAGCGGTCATGAGCTATGTGCGCTGGGTGATGGTCAAAAAGCGCGATGGGGACGCGGATGCGCCCGAAACGGTGCTTCCTGAACTTGCGGCGACGGTTGCGCCCGACACGTTGGTTCTGCCCAAGGGCCTTGATTTCACAGCCTATGACTTTGCGCTGGCCGGCGAACCGCACCGCTGGGGCGACTACGCAATCGGTGAGAAAATCGACCATGTCGACCGCGTGACCATCGAAGAAGCCGAACACATGCTGGCCACGCGGCTTTGGCAAAACACCGCCAAAGTCCACTTCGACGCGACCAACCGCGAAGACGGTAAACGGCTGATCTACGGCGGCCATGTGATTTCCATGGCGCGCGCGCTTAGCTTCAATGGCCTTGCCAACGCACAGATGGTTGTCGCCCTGAATGGCGGCAGTCACGTCGCGCCTTGCTTTGCAGGCGATACAATCGCGGCATGGTCAGAAGTGCTCGACAGAGCCGAAACCCCAGCCCCCGGCGTCGGGGCTATTCGTTTGCGGCTTGTGGCCCACCGCGCTGAAACAGCGCCCTTCATTTTGAAGGGCGCCGATGGCAAATACGCGCCCGGCGTTCTTCTTGACTTGGATATCTGGGCGCTTATCGCGATCTGATCCAAGCCGCCGCCCCAACAGGACAAAACGACATTTGTGCTCGGCGCGCGCCCCGTCGCAGTGCCTCCGGCGGAGGAATTTAGCAAAGGGTGAAATATGTGATCACACCAGATTTTTCTGTGATCACTAATTTGAGAAACTTGCAGGATTTCTGCGCAAATTGCCGCGCTGCGGCTTTGGCACACGTGACATTGGCGATTAATCTGATAACCATCGGCAAAATATGAAACGTGGGAGCCGAAAATGGCTGATGTGAACCGGGGGAAACGTCCCCTGTCTCCGCACTTGACGATCTACCGTCCGCAAATGACGTCCATAACCTCGATCTTTACACGGATCACCGGCAACGCCTTGCTTGTCGCCGCGCTTTTGATTGTCTGGTGGTTTCTTGCCGCAGCGACATCGCCGAACTATTTCGCGCTCGCCGATGGCGTTATCACATCGTGGTTCGGCGATCTGGTGATGACATTGTCCGTCTGGGCGCTTTGGTATCACACGCTTGCCGGGGTCCGGCACCTTATCTGGGATGCAGGGTATGGCCTTGAGATCGAAACCGCGGAAAAGATGGGCCTTGCCGTGATCGCTGGGTCGCTGATCCTCACCATCATCACACTTTTGGCTGTCTGAGGGGGAACACGCACATGGATTACATGACCGATCTCAAACGCGCCGTTGGAATGGGGTCTGCCCGCGAGGGCACCAAGCGCCACTGGTCGATGACCAAATCCTCAGTCGCGCTGTTGATCCTGACACCATTCTTCGTCTTCACTTTTGGTCCGATGACGGGCGAGCCACACGACGCGGTTCTGGCCTATTTCCAGCGTCCATTCCCTGCGATCATTGCGGCTCTCATGGTTGTGACGACGTTCATGCACTTCAAGACCGGCGTGCAAATGCTGATCGAGGATTACATGCATGGCCTCGCCCGCGAGATCACCATCATTCTTCTGACCTGCCTCAGCTACGGCGCGGCGGCGACCGGCGTTTTCGCCATCGCTAAAATCGCGCTCTAAGGAATTCACATGGCTGCTTACGAATACGAAACACACGACTACGACTGCATCGTGATCGGCGCTGGTGGCGCCGGGCTGCGCGCGACCCTCGGTATGGCTGAACAGGGCCTGCGCACTGCCTGCATCACCAAAGTATTCCCGACACGCTCGCACACCGTTGCCGCGCAGGGTGGCATTGCCGCCAGCTTGGGCAACATGGGGCCCGACAGCTGGCAGTGGCATATGTACGACACCGTCAAAGGCTCGGACTGGCTGGGCGACACGGATGCGATGGAATACCTCGCCCGTGAAGCGCCAAAAGCTGTCTATGAACTTGACCACTATGGCGTGCCCTTCTCGCGCACCGAAGAAGGCAAGATTTACCAGCGCCCCTTCGGTGGCCACACAACCGAATACGGTGAAGGCCCGCCCGTGCAACGCACCTGCGCTGCCGCCGACCGCACGGGTCACGCCATCCTGCACACGCTTTATGGCCAAAGCCTTAAGAACAATGCAGAATTTTATATCGAATACTTCGCAACTGATCTGATCATGGCCGAAGACGGCACCTGTCAGGGCGTCGTCGCTTGGAATCTCGAAGACGGCACGATCCACGTCTTCAACGCCAAGATGACCGTGCTTGCCACGGGCGGCTATGGCCGCGCCTACTTCTCGGCCACATCCGCGCACACCTGCACCGGTGACGGCGGCGGCATGGTCGCGCGTCAAGGTCTGCCGCTTCAGGACATGGAATTCGTCCAGTTCCACCCAACCGGCATCTACGGCGCAGGCTGCCTCATCACCGAAGGCGCGCGCGGCGAAGGCGGCTACCTTACGAACTCCGAAGGCGAACGCTTCATGGAGCGCTACGCTCCGACCTACAAAGACCTCGCCTCGCGCGACGTGGTCAGCCGTTGCATGACAATGGAAATCCGCGAAGGTCGCGGCGTAGGCGCCGATGGCGATCACATCCACCTGAACCTAAGCCACCTGCCGCCCGAGACGCTGGCCCTGCGCCTGCCGGGCATTTCCGAAAGCGCGCGCATCTTTGCCGGGGTGGATCTGAACAAGGAGCCGATCCCGGTTCTGCCGACGGTTCACTACAACATGGGCGGCATTCCGACGAACTACTGGGGCGAAGTGCTAAACCCGACGGCCGACAATCCCGACCGCATCACGCCGGGCCTCATGGCTGTTGGCGAAGCCGGCTGCGCATCAGTGCACGGCGCAAACCGCTTGGGCTCGAACAGCCTCATCGACCTGGTGGTCTTCGGCCGTGCCGCTGCCATAAAGGCCGGCCAGGTTGTCGATCCGGACACCAGCAACCCAACGCTCAACCAGGCAAGCGTCGACGCCGCCCTTGAACGCTTCGATGGTCTACGACACGCGGACGGCGCCACGCCGACGGCAGAGCTGCGCCTTGAGATGCAAAAGACCATGCAAGCCGACGCCGCCGTCTTCCGCACCGATAAAACCCTCGCCGAAGGTGTTGAGAAAATGTACGATGTCGCAGGCAAATTAGCCGACATCAAAGTGACCGACCGCTCGCTGATCTGGAACTCCGACCTGATGGAAACTCTGGAGTTGTCGAACCTCCTGCCGAACGCTTTGGCCACCGTCGTCAGCGCTGAAGCCCGCAAAGAAAGCCGTGGCGCTCATGCTCACGAAGACTATCCAGATCGCGACGACAAAGTATGGCGCAAGCACACGCTCGCGCGGGTGAACGGCAAGGTCGAGCTCGATTACCGCCCTGTGCATCTCGACCCGCTCACCACCGAAGCGGAAGGCGGCATCGACCTCAAAAAGATCGCCCCTAAGGCGCGCTTATATTGATCCGCACGCTCCTCATATCGCTCATTCTGGCTGGCACCCTTGCCGCCTGTGGCCCCATTTCCCCGGAACTGGCGGCCAAGCAATGCGAGGAACAGGCACGCAGTGCCGCTGGCCCCACCGGTCAGATCGGCATCGGCGTCAATAGTGATGGCCGCGTGACAAACAGCATTGAAATTGGCATCTCGTCTGACTTCCTTATCGGCAAAGACCCGCAGCAAGTCTACGAAAGCTGCGTGCGCCGTAAAACTGGCGAAGCCCCCATTCGCCCGCTGGAGCTTTGATGAAACGCCTCGTCCTTTTCGCCACGCTCGCCCTCGCTGCTTGCTCGTCCGCGCAGCAGGACTTTCTTGCACGCGACGCCGCCAAACAGGCTGTGCGTCCCGTGCTGGCCGACCGCTTCCCCGGTATCCCGTTGGAACCGGCCTCGGATTGCATCATCGACAATGCAACGGCACAGGAAATCTTCGCCCTTGCCGCCGACAGCGTCACCGGCCCGACTGCCTCAACCGCCGAGATCGTCACCCGTATCGTCTCGCGCCCCGAAACCATTCAATGCCTAGCGACCGAAGGACTACCCGTCCTTCTGGATCGTCTTTAAAGGAGAGACACAATGGTCCAACTGACCCTCCCCAAGAACTCGACCATCCGCACAGGCAAGACCTGGCCCAAGCCCGAAGGTGCCACCAACTTGCGCAAAGTGCAGGTCTATCGCTGGAACCCTGATGACGGTCAAAACCCAAGCGTCGACACCTACCACGTCGACATGGATACCTGCGGCCCGATGGTTCTGGATGCGCTCATCAAGATCAAGAACGAGATCGACCCGACCCTGACCTTCCGCCGCTCGTGCCGCGAGGGCATCTGCGGGTCCTGCGCGATGAACATCGACGGCATCAACACGCTTGCCTGCATCTACGGCATGGACGAAGTGAAGGCCGACATCAAAATCTACCCGCTGCCGCACATGCCGGTGATCAAGGACCTGATCCCTGACCTCACACACTTCTACGCACAGCACGCCTCGATCATGCCGTGGCTCGAAACCAAAACGAACCGCCCGCAAAAAGAGTGGCGCCAGTCGATTGATGACCGCGAAAAACTCGATGGTCTGTATGAATGCGTCATGTGCGCCTGCTGTTCGACGTCCTGCCCAAGCTACTGGTGGAACGGCGACCGCTACCTCGGCCCAGCCGCCTTGTTGCACGCCTACCGCTGGATCATCGACAGCCGCGACGAGGCCACAGGCGAGCGTCTCGACGAGTTGGAAGACCCGTTCAAGCTGTATCGCTGCCACACAATCATGAACTGCGCCAAAGCCTGCCCCAAGGGTCTGAACCCGGCCAAAGCCATCGCGGAGATCAAGAAAATGATGGTCGAACGGGTCGTCTGAACGCCAAGTCGCGTGAGGCAAACGAGCTTTTCAATTGCCCATCCTCCTCCTCACCCTCCTTTTCGGCACGCTCGCCTACCTCTTGTGGAAGCGCATGGCCACCACGCTGACCCGAAACTGCCGTTGGCGAGAAGACCGCGCGGCGGGCGAATGGGCATGCAGTTACTGCAACGCCCGCCTTAAAGCCGAGCGATCCCCAACCACCTGCGAAAACCCAGATCGTTAAGCCTGCGCATCAACGCCAGGCCTGAACTCTTTGTTTATCGGACCACAGGCCTGCACTGATGCCATGCCGAGTTTACACGGCCGTGATAGAAAAAAACCGTACTTCCACACAAATCCATCGACGTACTGGCGAACTGGGGCGCTTTTACACCGACGCCCCACAACGTGCCGCAAAGTCGTGCACTCCCCTCCGCACTCCCTGCACAAGCGGTCCTGAACCACGCCAGACAACCTGCAATCGACTTTGCCAAGACTGTCCCCATCACCTAAAAACAAGGGACAAACCATGTTTCGATCTGCAGGCTTCCGCTTCATCGCCGTTGGGCTTCTCGCACTGTTAATGTTCATACCTCTTAACCTCGTCTCCTCGATCATCGACGACCGCGCCACCTACGCTCGCCAAACCGTCACAGATATCAGTCTCGAATGGGGGGGCGCCCAACAAATTAGCGGCCCCGTTCTGATCATCCCCGTCACTGAAGACGTCACCTACGACCGCCGCCGCGAAGCCGTTGACGGCTCCACCGGCCTCACCCTGCAGGACGAGAACGGCAAACCGATTTTCGAGCGTTTCGAGGAAACCGTGACCGAAACGCGGCCCCCCGTTCACCTCTTCGCAGACACCCTCGACATCACCGTTGACACCACGTCGGAAAGGCGAAACCGCGGCATTTTCGACGTGCCAGTCTACACCGCACAGGTCGAGATCGCCTTCGATTTTAACGCTCTATCTGCAACCGACGCACTTGGTGGGAAAGAAACCCTTCACTGGAAAGACGCGCGCATTGACGTCTACCTCACATCCAACCGGGCGCTGCGCGGCGAAGCGCAACTCACTTCCGACGGCGCCGCCATGACGCTAGAACCCATCGCCGCCGTCAACCGAAAATCTGGTGGCGGACTTACCGCAACTCCGGGTGATCCGCGCGGGTCCGGACCCTACCGGCTGACCCTGAAACTGAATGGAGCGCAACACATCGCTGCCACTGCCACAGGCCGCACCAGCCACCTCGCGATTACCAGCGATTGGCCCGACCCAAGCTTCTTCGGAAGTTTCCTCCCTGACGCGCGAAGCGTTAACGAAGATGGCTTCACAGCCACGTGGAGCGTCCCGCATCTGGCCCGCCCCCTTCCGCAGCTAAGCCGCGAACCGCTCGACCCGACTGCGCGGTCCATCGCATCAATGGGCGTGCGGTTTATCACCCCGAACGACTTCTACCAAAAGGCCTACCGCTCCGCCCGTTATGGCATCCTTTTCATCGGCTTAACCTTCCTCACGGTCTTGCTTCTCGACCGTGTCGGCGCGAAGCCCGCGCATCCCGTTCAGTACTTGATGATTGGCCTGGCGCAGTCCGTTTTCGTCCTGCTCATGGCATCTTTCGCCGAGCAAATCGGCTTCGCAGCCGCCTACCTTCTCGCGGCATCAGCCACGATCGGTCTGCTAACCCTATTTGGAGCCACAGCGCTTAAACTCGCCAAACGCACCACAACGCTCGCCGCGATGTTAATCATCGTTTACGCCGTCCTCTATCTGATCCTGCAAAGCGCAGATTATGCCCTCCTTGCAGGTTCCACATTGGCCTTTCTCGCTCTTGCCGGAACGATGTGGCTGACCCGCGATGAAGACTGGCACGGCCCCGACCGTGAACCCCGTAAATGGTTCCTCAAAAAGGCGGAAAAAGACGCGCCCTCCGCCTCTTAATCGTCTTTGTGAAATCTAAAACTCGTTGCCCGGTCATATCTCGGGTGACGAGTTTCTGTGGATATAGAATATTTCAAGCCACTGATTAAAAATGCTTTTCACTAAGCCGGCCTGCGATATCTCATAGACAAACTCGTCAGGCATAGCCCAGGGGCTCGATATCACGCAAAGGCAGCTTCCAAAGCAATTTCAACCATGTCCCCAAAGCTTTTCTCACGCTGGTCGCTTGGCAAGGCTTCCCCGGTAATCAGGTGGTCCGACACGGTCAGGACAGCCAAGGCCCGGCGTCCATAGCGTGCCGCCAGAGTGTAAAGTTCAGCGGCCTCCATTTCGACGCCAAGAATGCCGTGCCGCATCATTTGCTCATTCAGATCTGGCCGCTCGTCATAGAAAGTATCCGACGAATAAATCCCTCCGACATGCGTGGAAACGCCTTTGGTTTTGGCAGCATCAGCGGCTGCGCGCAGAAGGCCGTAGTCGGCACAAGGCGCGAACTGAAACTCTTTGAAGATACCCCGCGACGGTGTTGAAAGCGACGATGCTGTCATCGCCAATATAACATCGCGTACCTTAACCCCGTCCTGCATTCCGCCGCACGACCCGATCCGGATCAGCGTTTGCACGCCGTAATCCCTGATCAATTCGGTCGCGTAAATTGACAGACTTGGCATTCCCATTCCGGAACCGTGAATGGTCACCGGATTACCGCGCCACGTGCCCGTGAACCCAAGCATGCCACGGACTTCGTTGACCAGCCGTGCGTTGTCCAGAAATGCGTCGGCGGCCCATTTCGCACGATACGGGTCTCCAGGCAGCAACACGGTTTCAGCAATATCGCCTTCTTTGGCACCAATGTGAATCGTCATGTCAGGACCCCTCTCGTGAATGATATCATGGCTTTTAAAGTGCTACTTCGGAAACGGAAGGTTGCCAATGGTCCGCTGCTTTGTCGTAAGCCTTGTGTTTATACTCGGCACCAGTTCTGCATGCGCTGACCCAGAGGCCGATCTTGCCCGATCCGTCTTGGGCAACCTCCAGGCCCAGTCATTTCGCGACAATGTCGAATAGTGCGGCGACCTCGGGTTTGACGGAGGCGGCAGTTTGGTTGCGACCCCGGCCGCAAAAGGCGGTCCCGACTGGTGCGAGATCGACACGCCAGAAGGCATTGAAATCGACGCACCCTACCACTCGCACCCGGAATATGACGCAAACGCGTGGTCGGAGGTTCCGAGCCGGGAAGATATGGAGACGCACGAAGATCAGGGGATTGATGGCTGTGTCAGCACGGCGGGCGGGCGGTTGTGGTATATCGACACCGAAGACATGATTGCGACCCAGATTTGAGGCATTTGTTGCCTGCCGCTCGATCCGAGATTTCAACCGCCCCCCCGAAGGCAATATCCGACAAAGCAACAGCCGCGACGAGCCTGTTCAGAAGATCAACCGTTAACCTTTATCAACGGGTCGCTTCCTCAGTGGCAACACCTGCCGGGTCAGCAAGCGCCACGATGTCAAACATAATCCGGTTAAGGTCGAAATCCTTCGGCGTATAAACCCGGGCTACTCCCATCGTGCGCAGCCGTTCCGCGTCAACGTCGGGAATAATCCCGCCGACGACGACCGGCGTTTGACCCAGTCCGGCGCCCCGCAGTTCACTCAACAGCTCCTCGATCAACGGCATATGACTGCCGGAAAGAATAGACAATCCAATGACATGCGCACCTTGCTTTTGGGCAGCAGCGACAATTTCAGACGGCGTCAGGCGAATACCTTCATATGTGATGTCCATGCCTGCATCGCGCGCGCGCGTCGCAATTTGCTCGGCCCCATTCGAGTGTCCGTCAAGACCCGGCTTGCCCACAAGAAACTTCAGCCGCTCTCCAAGCTTGGCTGAAACCGCGTCCACTTCAGCGCGCAACTCATCAAGACCTTCCGTCTTGTTCGACGGCGCCTGCGACACCCCGGTCGGCGCACGGTACTGTCCGAAAACACCGCGAACGATATCGCCCCATTCGCCCGTTGTAACACCCGCTTTCGCCGCAGCGACCGATGCTGGCATGATGTTGGTCCCATCCCGAGCGGCTGCTTCTAAATCCGCGAGGGCTGCGCGAACCGCGTCTTGGTCACGCGCTGCGCGCCAGGCTTCAAGCCGCGCAATCTGATCCGCCTCGGCCTTTGGGTCAGCGAGCATGATGGCCTCGGGGCCGCTGGTTAACGGCGAAGGCTCCCCGGATTCATACTTGTTAACGCCGACAACAATGGTCTCACCACGCTCAATACGCTGAATACGGTCTGCGTTTGCTTCGACCAGACGCATCTTCATATGTTCGATCGCTTCGACCGCGCCGCCCATCGCATCAATATGTGCAAGCTCGGCGCGCGCTCCTGCTTTCAGGGCCTCAACCTTCGATGCAATCACCCGATTGCCGTCGAACAGATCGCCGTATTCAAGAAGGTCGGTTTCAAATGCCAGAATTTGCTGCATCCGCAAGGACCACTGCTGATCCCAGGGCCGTGGCAGGCCAAGCGCCTCGTTCCAGGCGGGAAGCTGAACTGCCCGCGCGCGCGCATTCTTTGACAAGGTCACAGCCAACATTTCCAATAGGATACGGTAAACGTTGTTTTCGGGCTGCTGTTCGGTAAGCCCCAGAGAATTCACCTGTACTCCGTACCGAAAACGTCGAAACTTCTCCTCTTCGACCCCATAGCGTTCCCGACAAATCTCGTCCCAAAGCTCGGCGAACGCGCGCATTTTGCATAGTTCCGTGACAAACCGGATACCGGCATTCACGAAGAAACTGATACGGCCAACCATTGCGGGAAAATGCTCAGGCGGAACCTTTTTCTTCAGGTCGTCAAGAACGGCCTGCGCCGTCGCCAACGCATAGGCGAGCTCTTGTTGCGGCGTCGCTCCGGCTTCTTGCAAATGGTAGGAACACACGTTCATCGGGTTCCATTTTGGAAGATGTTCTCGCGTCCAGGCGGCAACGTCGGTAATCATTCTTAACGATGGGTGCGGTGGGCAAACATAGGTCCCGCGTGAAAGGTATTCCTTAATAATGTCGTTTTGCACGGTCCCTTGAAGCTTCGAGACATCGGCGCCCTGTTCTTCTGCCGCGGCCACATAGAGCGCCAAAAGCCAAGGTGCAGTGGCATTGATGGTCATCGACGTATTCATCTGATCCAATGGGATTGCGTCAAAAAGTGCGCGCATATCGCCTAGATGCGCAACCGGCACGCCAACTTTTCCGACCTCGCCCTGCGCCAAGCGGTGATCGCTGTCATAGCCCGTTTGCGTGGGCAGATCGAACGCGACAGACAGGCCGGTCTGACCCTTCGCAAGGTTACCGCGATACAGCGCGTTAGACGCCTTTGCGGTCGAATGTCCGGCATATGTGCGAAACAACCAGGGATCATCGGCACTCTTTCGAGCGGTTTCATTCTGCACTTGCGACATGCGCGCATCCTTCCAAGATCGGCTGAAATAATCTTTCGCCAAAGGGTGATTTAAAGTCATTTTGTATCTCTGTCAATTCGCTGCGGCGCGGCATGACGGGATTGTCCTTCCTAGCGCACGCTGTCACTGTCTGGGCATGACACAATCGGTCACCTTGCCGCTTTGGCTTCTCGTCCTTGTTCTGGTGTTCGCGGCTGTGACTGCGTCCACTCATCTGCTGTTTCCATCGGTGCGTTGGTATTTCCGTCGCCGCGCCGAGCGGTTCGTTAGCGAACTGAACAAGCGCCTTGAACGCCCGATACAACCCTTCAAACTCCTGCGTCGCCAAGACATGATCCAGCGAGTCATCTATGACCCCGAAGTCGTGCGCGCTGTCACCGAATACGCCAAAAGCGAAGGTGTCCGCGAGGACGTCGCCTTTGAGAAAGCGCACCGATACGCCCGCGAGATCGTCCCGTCGTTTAGCGCCACGGCCTATTTCCGTATTGCAATTCGCGGGACCCGTTGGCTGTCGCACAAGCTATTCGATGTGCGACTGCACCGTGTCGACGACGAGGCTCTTTCAGCAGTCGATCATAACGCCACACTGGTTTTCGTGATCAACCATCGCTCAAACTTTGACTACGTGCTGGTGACCTATCTTGCGGGCGACAAGTCGGCTCTTAGCTACGCGGCGGGGGACTGGGCGCATGTCTGGCCATTAAGCCGGATCGTGCGGGCCATGGGGGCTTATTTTATCCGGCGTCGATCCCACACGGAATTGTACCGCAAGGTTCTGGCATCTTACGTGAAAAAGGCGACCGAAGCTGGCGTCACTCAAGCGGTGTTCCCCGAAGGCGGGCTAAGCCGGAATGGGCTGGTTGGCCCCCCCAAATTAGGCATCCTCAGCTACATCGTGCAGGGCTGGCGTTCCGATGGTCCTGACGTTGTGTTTGTCCCTGTTTCGCTGAACTATGATCGCGTTGTCGAGGACCGTATTCTTGTGGCTGCCGGCCGGTCCGGAACGCGCCGCTTTAGGGCTTCGGCGCCTGAAGGCGTGCAATTTACGCTGCGATATATCTGGCGTCGACTCCGAGGGCTTGAATCCCGGTTCGGCGTTGCTGGCGTAACTTTCGGCAGGCCAATATCGCTTAGTGAACTCGCGGCTGGAGCGCCGCAAACCGCAGACCTCGTCCATCTTCTTGGCGAGCGATTGAAAGAGGATATTCGCACGTCCGTGCCAGTCGTGACGGTGCCACTGATTATGACAGCTTTGTTCAAGCGCGACGGTCACGCAACGATGCAAGACATCAGCGCAGAGATCGAGAAATTGCGTGCGGCCTTTGTTGGAACGCCTCCAGATTTCGCAGCGCCCGAGGGCGACAACGAGGCTCTTGCAGGTGTTCTTGAGGGCTTGGTCGTACGTCATATCCTGTCTCGCGAAGACGAGATTTACAGGATTATCGCCACCGACTTGGCGATCTTTTATGCCAATTCCATTCGACAATACCTTGCTGCAGATGCAGCCATTGCGATCCCGGCTTTTTCAACCGAGAGCAATTCCCTTAAGACATAAAATTACAAAAACCATAAAAAATCGTTTGCATAATTACTTTATGAGCGCTAATTCCACCAGAGGCGCAACGCGATTCTGCGGTGCAGCGTGATAGTGTTAAGGAGCCGACAGATGGCGTTGGACGCGAAGGCAGCAACAGTCACCCAGACATCCCCGATCAAGGATCTCTATGCCGTGGGCGAAATGCCACCGATGGGCCATGTTCCGGCACAGATGCATGCTTGGGCGATCCGCCGCGAACGTCACGGCGATCCTGACACCGCCATGCAGGTCGAAGTCGTAGACACGCCAGAAATTGACAGCAATGAAGTGCTCGTTTTGGTGATGGCCGCTGGCGTTAACTACAATGGTGTTTGGGCGGCCCTCGGACAGCCGATCAGCCCGTTTGACGGCCATAATCAGTCCTATCATATCGCAGGCTCGGATGCCTCGGGCATCGTCTGGGCGGTTGGTGATAAGGTAAAGCGTTGGAAGGTCGGCGACGAAGTCGTGATCCACTGCAACCAGGATGATGGCGACGACGAAGAATGCAACGGCGGCGATCCGATGTTCTCAAACTCGCAACGCATTTGGGGTTACGAGACGCCGGACGGGTCATTCTCTCAGTTTACACGGGTGCAAGCCCAGCAATTGATGGAGCGCCACAAGCACCTCACTTGGGAAGAAAGCGCCTGCTACACGTTAACCTTGGCAACGGCTTACCGGATGCTGTTTGGACACGAGCCTCACGACCTGAAACCGGGCCAGAATGTTCTGGTTTGGGGGGCTTCTGGCGGTCTTGGGTCTTACGCGATCCAGCTGATCAATACGGCGGGCGCGAACGCAATCGGCGTGATCTCGGATGAAGACAAACGCGATTTTGTCATGAGCCTTGGGGCCAAGGGCGTTTTGAACCGTCGTGACTTCAAATGTTGGGGGCAATTGCCCACCGTTAACACGCCGGAATATGCGGAGTGGTTCCAGGAAGCGCGCAAGTTCGGTAAGGCAATCTGGGAAATCACCGGCAAAGGCAACAACGTCGATATGGTGTTCGAACATCCCGGCGAAGCTACGTTCCCGGTATCCACATTCGTGGTTAAGAAGGGCGGAATGGTTGTGATCTGCGCCGGGACATCCGGGTTCAATTGCACCTTTGACGTTCGCTATATGTGGATGCATCAAAAGCGTCTTCAGGGCAGCCACTTTGCCCACCTGAAGCAGGCAAGTGCTGCCAACAAGCTGATGGTCGAGCGGCGCCTGGATCCTTGCATGTCGGAGGTCTTTACTTGGGCGGATTTGCCCGCAGCGCACATGAAGATGCTGCGCAACGAACACAAGCCCGGCAACATGGCCGTTCTCGTCCAATCCCCGCGTACGGGATTGCGAACATTGGAAGACACTTTGGACACCGACGTTTCCATATAAGAAGCAGGCTGTATTAGTGCTGCATGACTCTTTGAAAAAGAGAGTCGAAGATGGCGAACGAATGGAGAATAGATGTCTTAGCGGATCTGGTGACCTTTGCGGAAAAGAACAATCTGCCGGCCCTTGATCCTGGCGAAATAGGGGGCACAGATAGATCCAGGCGCGAACCACGGCATGTCGATTCACTCGGCGGGACAGGGTATTGGACATGTTGGACTCCTATATCGAGCAACTGCAGAAGGTCGAAACGCTTGAGGAGTTGAACGATGAGGGTGTCGCTCTGCGCGACACAGTCGACTTGGAACATGTTGTCTAGCATTCGGTTAAGTCCACCGGCGAACAATGCGCCGCTTTGACCAATTCGACCGAGGGGGTTCAGCACGATCTCGACAGGGTCTGCGCACGCTCCGAACCGCTCGTGCAGGCTTGCTTTCAGCGCTTTCCCCCAATTGCTTGGAAACCGAGACCAGGCCGCCCCACCTTCGTCACCGAAGAAATGTGCGGCCATTGGCACGACCGCAACTTTGGCGCTCCAACTTCGATGTCAAAGGCGGCGATTTCGGCCCGATCACGCTGGTGCAGACATGGGCGGGACGCTAGGGTCCGCCCATGTCCGTGCCGCTCATTCAATTCTCCGAAGATCAGGCCGAAGCGTTCGATCGCGTCGCTGAAGTTTTGCGCTCGGCGGGTGTCGATATCGAAGAAAGCACGACGACGCCGCGTGCCGATGGCGGCGACAACGCCCTTGCGATTATCGGCAAGGCGGGATCGGGCAAAACCATGCTGCTTGCGCGTCTTGCCGAAGCGATTTCGGAAGCGGGCGTCCACACAGTGTCGGGCGATTACGAAAGCCGACGTCGCAAAGACCGGCGCACAATCGCCATCCTTGCCCCGACCAACAAAGCCGCCAGCGTTCTTCGCAATCGCGGCGTCGCGGCGACAACGATCCACCGTATTCTCTACACACCGCTTTACGATCCTGAGTACGAAAAAATCGCTGAATGGTTGGTGGGCAACGCCGATCGCCCCGACGTCGAAGGCCTGACCGATCTGGCTCTTGATCGCGCGATGGCGTTCTACCAGCAAGTCCGTTCGGTGCCCGGCGCACTTGCGACGGCTGGTCTTAAAGGGTCCGACTTCATCTTGGGATGGACGCGCCGCGAAGACCCACTCGACATTGGATTTGTCGACGAGTCTTCAATGCTCGACAAACGCCAATTCGAGGATCTAAAGGAAATTTTCCCCACCTTGGTGCTGTTTGGGGACCCCGCGCAGCTTGCGCCGGTGAACCAGTCCGGCTCGATGGTTTTTCAAGACTTGCCCGAACCTCGTAAAATGACGCTTAGCCGCATTCACCGTCAGGACAAAGATAACCCAATCCTTGATCTCGCCCATGCGCTAGCTGACGAGACCCTCACCTTCGAGGCCTTCGAGCGCCAAATCGAAGAGGCTGCCGCGTCGGATGACCGCGTGGTTGTGGCCGAGCGCGTTGATGCCGATATGATGGCGCGATCGCCGGTTCTGGTCTGGCGAAACGCAACCCGCATCCGCCTGATCCACGCTTTCCGAGCAGCCTTCGAGGCGCCGGCCGAAGGCCTCCTTCCCGGCGAACCCCTTGTCTGTGATGGCATTGAACTTCCCCTGAAACACCGAAAAAAACGCCTCGATCTTGAGGCGCGCGGTCTGATTAAAGGCGCGCAGGTCATCTACCTCGGCCCCGGCAAACGCGCAGGGTTTTCGCGCCTGCACGTGATTGGTGCGCCTGAACCGCAGGTCTCTGCCGCGTCGATCGTCAAGATCGAAATACCGGGCGAGGAAGAACCCTCAATCCCGTTTGCTGCGAACATGGGGGCGGCGTTCCTGCACGGCGCGGCCGTCACCATCCACAAAGCGCAGGGCTCGCAATGGCCCGACGTGCAGGTCTTTGCGCCCGACCTCTACGCCGCCAGCCGCGCCGGTCGCATTGAAGCCGGTATTCCCCTTTGGAAACGTCTCGCTTACGTTGCGATCACCCGTGCTGAAACGCGTCTGCTTTGGATCACGCGCTACCGGCTTGGGCGTCCGACGCATCCGCTGACCACCGCCGACCTCAGCCAACCCGCCGCCCCATTTGAACTTTCATCCGAGGAGATAGCATGACAAAATCCATCCTGATCACCGGAGCATCCTCCGGCATTGGCTACGCAACTGCGCTTGAATTTCTGAACGCAGGCTGGACCGTGGGCCTTCTAGCCCGCCGTGGCGATGTCCTCGAGGACATGGCAAATACCTTCGACACGGCCGTGCCCCTGCCCGCCGACGTGACGAACGAAGCAGACGTGGACGCCGCCGTTGCAGCCTTCGTCGAGAAAACTGGACGACTGGATGCGATGTTCAACAACGCCGGCATCTCGGGGCCCCAGGCGACCATAGACGAAGTCTCGTTGGAACAGTTCCAAAACGTTGTCGACGTCAACCTGACAGGTATGTTTCTGGCCGCGCGCGCCGCGTTTCGCCAGATGCGCGCGCAATCTCCACAAGGCGGGCGGATCATCAACAACGGCTCAATCTCGGCCCATACGCCCAGGCCGCAAATGGTTTGCTACACGACAACGAAGCACGCAATCACCGGGATGACACGACAGATCAGCCTTGATGGCCGCCCCTTCGATATCGCCTGTGGTCAGATCGACATCGGCAATGCTGGCACGGCAATGGTTACGGAAATGAACGATATCCTGGTCGCCCGTGGGGATGAGCCAAACCCTGTCATGGATGTGAAAGATGCCGCGCGCGCGGTCCTCCACATGGCCGAGCTGCCGCTTGAAACCAACGTGCAGTTTATGACGATCATCGCAACGAAAATGCCCTATATAGGGCGGGGCTAGGCCGCACGTTCCAGCGCGCTCGTCGCTCGGTCCTAGAGGCGAATGTAACGGAAAACGGCCGACGCGGCCCATCCTGCGAAAATGGCAATCGCCAATGACATCAGACCGTAAATCAGCGGCTGCTGGCGCGACAGGTTGAACAAAAACTGCTCCATGCCGACCTTGCTCACATCAATACTGGTCTCGTGCACGTCCAGAACCTCGCCACCCCGCGTCAGGTAAAACCGCGCGGTGTAATCCCCTTCGGTCAGGTTCGCGGGCAGCTTGATCGATGTCTTGAAAAGCGTCTCTTCGCTTATCTCTACTGAGCCAAAGGCGTTCAAATAGGCGTTCTGCGATTCCTTTATACGGATCAGCGCCTCGATGAAGTCCGCGCCATCTTCGCGCTCTAGCCCGACGGCACGAATGGCGCGGTCAATCGAAACCCGATGACGCAAATCTTCGATATCAAGGATAACGTCGTCCCAAGGGGCCGACGTGGCAACAGCGTAATAGGATGGCGCTTCATCGACTTCGACAGCCGCGTTGTTCACCCAGATGCCAAACCGCTTATCCTTGCGCCGTATGGTGATCGGCGCGGTCGGACCCTCAACCGTAACAATGACCTGAAGCGGCGGACCATCTGGAAGCGGGGCTGCCCGTTTAACTGCCCCAAAGATCAAAATCTCCGAACCGTCAAAATTCGTGGTGATCTGCACAGAATCCTGGCTTAGACCCGCAACCACTTCTTCGCCCTGAGCCGGCAAAGCCAGCAGCAAAAGAAGGCATAAAAGGCGGAACATCAGTGCCCCCCCGCCTTGCCAAGCGAGTAAAGCTCGGACGGCATGACCAGCAAATCAAAGGCCAGCTTACCGCAGACCAAAAGCACCATACCCGCCAGCAGGATGCGCAATTGCTCCGCCGGAAGCTTCGCGCCGATCCGTGTGCCAATTTGCGCGCCAATCACACCGCCAACCAAAAGCAGCACCGCAAGAACCACATCCACGGTGAAGTTCGTCGTCGCGTGCAAAAGCGTGGTGAAACCGGTCACAAAGATAATCTGGAAAAGCGAGGTTCCTATAACAACCTTTGTTGGCATACCAAGCAGGTAAATCATCGCCGGAACCATGATGAAGCCACCGCCGACGCCCATGATTGCCGCGAGAATACCGACAAATAGGCCGACAATAACCGGTGGGATGACCGAGATATAAAGACCCGACGTGCGGAACTTTATCTTAAAGGGCAGGTTGTGGATCCAGTTGTGCCGCTTGCGGGCAGGGGGCTTGCCACTGCGCGTCTTGATGATCGCGTTCAGGCTTTCGAGAAACATCAATCCACCGATGATGCCCAGGAAAACAACGTAACAAAGCTTAACAAGAAGATCGACCTGGCCCATGGCCTTCAGCGTATTGAACAGCTGAACACCAAGTGCCGCGCCCACAAGACCGCCAATCAGCAGCACTGTCCCCATCCGGAGGTCGACGGATTTTCGCCTCAGATGAGCAAGCACGCCCGAAAACGACGACGCGACGATCTGGTTGGCTTCGGTTGCTACGGCGACAGCGGGCGGAATGCCGATGAAGAACAACAGCGGGGTCATCAAAAAACCGCCGCCGACACCGAACATACCCGAAAGTACGCCCACCATTCCGCCAAGTCCTAAAAGGAGAAAGGCGTTGACCGAGACCTCGGCAATGGGAAGGTAGATTTGCATAACTTTCTTTACGCCTGCCTTGGACCACTTTTCAACGCCCAAATCGGAGAACCTGATAAGGCCAGCTCCGATAATTTGGAACGATTGGCCGTCAGGCCGTCTTAACGTTCCTTAACGTAGGGCTCGCCACCGGCACGCGGGGGAATTGCTTTGCCCACAAATCCGGCCAGAATGACCACGGTCAGGATGTAAGGAAGCGCATCCAGAAGTTGTCCGGGGATGTCTATCTGCACCAACCGCTCAACCGCATCCGGGCGCAGAGCAAGGGCTTGCAGGAAACCAAACAGAAGACAGGCCCAAAGCGCATACCAAGGCCGCCACTTCGCAAAAATCAACGCCGCCAACGCGATAAAGCCGCGTCCCGAGGACATGTCTTTTACGAAACCCGCCTGGAGAGCAGTTGCCAGATAGGCGCCCGCCATCCCGCAAAGGATGCCACAGATCGCAACAGCTGCATATCTCAGACCCACAACAGAAACACCTGCCGTGTCAACGGCCGCCGGGTTTTCACCCACAGCGCGAAGACGCAGACCGAAACGGGTGCGAAACAAAATGTACCATGTCAGCGGAACCATCAGGAAACCGACATAGACTAGGATGGAATGCCCCGAAATCAGCTCGGAATAGACCAAGCCAAGGGCGCCTGCGTCCTCCATCTGATCCGCATAGGGCAGGGTGATCGAGGTAAACCGTGCGTTGGGTCCAAAGTCGGAAAGCGAGGGTGTGCGGCCTCCCTGCTTGAACCAGGCCTGCGCGATGAGAACGGTCAAACCCGCCGCCAAAAAGTTAATCGCCACGCCCGAAATAAGCTGATTGCCCCGAAACGTGATCGAGGCAAGCCCGTGGATAATCGACAACGCCAAAGACGCCCCGATCCCCGCCAATAGCCCGATCCAGACGTTGCCGGTCAAAGCCGCGATAGCCGCCGAGAAAAACGCAGCCGCCAGCATCTTGCCTTCAAGACCAATGTCGAAAATGCCAGCACGTTCGGAAAAGAGACCTGCAAGACAGGCAAACAACAGCGGGATCGCAAAGCGTACTGCTGTGTCAGAAATTTGGAGGAAAGTCAGGAAATCCATATCCGCTTACTCCGCCGGCTTTGGCGAAGTGGTCGCCGGTTCAGGTTGCTTGCGTCTAAACAACAAGAACAACTTCTCAAGCGGCATCCGCACCATGTTGTCTAGCGCGCCTGTGAACAGGATTACCAAGGCCTGAATAACCACGATCAATTCTCGCGGCACGTTGGTCCAAAGACTCAACTCCGCGCCACCCTGATAGAGAAACCCAAACAAAAGAGCAGCCAAAAGCACGCCAAGCGGATGCGATCGACCCATCAAGGCCACCGCAATCCCGATAAACCCGGCCCCTTCGACCGAGTTTAAAACCAGTCGCTCGGCCTCGCCCATCACCGTGTTGATCGCCATCATGCCGGACAATCCGCCCGAAATTAACATCGCAATCATGATGATCCGCGTCGGCGAAATACCGGCATACAATGCGGCAGGTTCGCTGTGTCCGTAAGCTCGGATTGCGTACCCTAAGCGCGTGCGCCAGATCAAAAGCCAGACGGCGAAACACGAAACCAAAGCGAAGAAGAATGTCACATTGGCAGGGGCGCCGCGGAACGCGGGTTTCTCGCCAAAGCTGAACATGTCCTGAAACGTCGGCAGGTGCGTACTCGCCGCAAACTTAGCTGTCGCCGGGTCCATAGCGCCGGGAGGCTTCAGAACCTCAACCAGCAGATAGACAAGCAAAGATCCCGCAATAAAGTTGAACATGATCGTCGTGATTACGATGTGGCTGCCGCGCTTGGCCTGCAGATACGCCGGGATTGCAGCCCATGCCGCACCGAACAATGCCCCGCCAATCAAGGCAACCGGAAGGGCCACACTCCAGTGAGGGAACGGGATAAATAGACAAACAAGTGCCACCCCGACACCACCAAGCATCGCCTGGCCCTCGCCGCCAATATTGAACATTCGCGCGTGAAAGGCGACCGACACCGCAAGACCGGTGAAGATGAAGTTCGTGGTATAATAAAGGGTATAGCCCCAGCCATACGACGAGCCCAACGCGCCCGTGACCATCGTATTCAGTGCGGCCATCGGGTCTTCCCCAATGGCAACGATCACGCCGGCCGAGATCAGAAACGCAATCGCAATAGAGATCAGCGGAATCAGGAGGGCATCCGCCCACTTTGGCATCACGTCCATCGATCTACCTTCCCTGTCCGGGGTTGCCGACGCGCATCGCGCCGGCAGGAGACTGCGCCAAAGGCGACGTCCCGGTATCCGTCACGCCTGCCATCAAAAGTCCAAGCTCGCGCTCGTCGGTCTGGCCCGCAATCCGTTCACCCATGATCTGACCGTCGAACATCACGATGATCCGGTCGGCCAGCGACATGATCTCATCAAGCTCAACCGACACCAGCAAAATTGCTTTGCCGCGATCGCGCAAAGCGACAAGCTGCTGGTGAATGAATTCGATCGCACCAATATCGACACCGCGCGTTGGCTGCCCGACAAGCAGCAACTCAGGGTTGCGTTCAATTTCGCGCGCCAGCACAATCTTCTGCTGGTTCCCGCCCGAGAAATTCTTCGCCGTCAGAGAAGGTATAGGCGGGCGCACGTCAAAACGCTCCATCTTGCCCACCGTGTCCTTACGGATCGCGCGGTTATCCATAAGCCAGCGGTTTTTCTGATATTCAGGCGCGTTGTGATAGCCAAATGCGACGTTTTCCCAAGCATGGAAATCAAGGATCAATCCCTCGCGCTGGCGATCCTCCGGCACATGAGCAATTCCCTTTTCGCGCCGCGATTGTCCATCCGACTTGCGCCCCGTCAGGTCAATCGGCTCACCGTTGAGATGCACCTTGCCCTTGGCACGCCGATAGCCGCCAAGGACTTCCAAAAGCTCGGACTGTCCATTGCCTGCGACGCCTGCAATACCGACAATCTCGCCGCCGCAGACGCTAAGCGAAACGCCCTTTAGCCGCTCAACGCCGCTGTCGTCCTTCACGCGCAGGTTCTCGACTTCCAAGACCTTTGCATAGGGCGTCGCTGGCAATTTTACAACGTTTAACAATACCTTACGACCGACCATCAGTTCGGCCAGTTCCTCGGGCGATGTATTTCTCGTCTTAACCGTCGCCGTCATTTCACCGCGTCGCATCACGCTGACCGTATCGGTCACATTCATGATCTCGCGCAGCTTGTGTGTGATCAGGATGATCGTCTTACCTTCGTCCTTCAGACCCTTCAGGATCCGGAACAAATGGTCGGCCTCAGACGGTGTCAAAACCCCGGTGGGCTCGTCCAAAATCAAAATCTCAGCCTTGCGGTAAAGCGCCTTCAGGATCTCAACACGCTGCTGCATGCCAACCCCAATATCCTCGATCTTCTTATCGGGATCGACGTTCAATTCGTATTCGGCGGCCAGTTCCGTCAAAAGCTTCCGCGCCTTCGACAAGGACGGCATCAATCGCGCGCCTTCTTCCGCGCCAAGAACCACGTTCTCCAGCACGGTAAAATTCTCAACCAGCTTGAAATGCTGGAACACCATCCCGATGCCAGCACCAATCGCGGCCTGACTGTCAGGGATTGTCGTTTCTTTTCCGTTTATGAAAATCTGACCCGAGTCAGCTTTGTAAAACCCATAAAGGATCGACATCAATGTGGACTTGCCCGCACCGTTTTCGCCAATGATCCCGTGGATTGTTCCGGGCATCACCCGGATCGCAATATCTTTATTGGCCTGCACAGGCCCAAAGGCTTTCGAGATACCTTTGAGTTCAATGGCAGGGGCGGCCACGCTGGCCGCCCCCCCGTTTGATGTCGTTTCCGACATCAGAATTCAAGCGCCGGGCAGCTGTCGTCCGACATGTAGTCGTGAACCATCATTTCGCCCGAAACGATCTTATCGGCAGCGGCGTAAACTTGAGCCAGCATGTCGTAAGACACGATTGCTTCGTTGTTCTCGTCCAAAGCGACGCCCACGCCGTAATTCGCAAGACCCATCACGTTGAAGCCGGTCTCAAGGTCAGTCCCTTGGGTCAGTGCATCGTAAACCGCAACGTCCACGCGCTTCAGCATCGATGTCAGAACCGATCCCGGGTGCAGATAGTTCTGGTTGCTGTCGACACCGATTGAGAAGATGCCCTCATCGGCTGCGACCTGAAGAACACCAACGCCGGTACCACCAGCGGCTGCGTACACGATGTCAGCGCCCTGGCTGATCTGTGCTTTCGTCAGTTCGCCGCCCTTAACCGGGTCGTTCCAAGCCGCAGGCGTGGTGCCCGTCATGTTCGCCACGACGTTCGCATCGGGGTTCGCCGCCAAAACGCCCTGGGCATAGCCGCAGGCGAATTTGCGGATCAGCGGAATATCCATGCCGCCGATGAAGCCGACAGTGTTCGTCTCGGTTTTCAGACCAGCCATCATGCCAACAAGAAACGAGCCTTCATGCTCGTTAAAGACCACCGAACGTACGTTTGGTTGATCAACGACCATATCGATGATCGCAAACTTCGTGTCCGGATAGTCAGGTGCGACTTCGCCCAGAACCGAACCAAAGGCAAAGCCAGTCATGATGACAGGGTTCGCACCAGCTTCTGCGAAACGACGAAGCGCCTGCTCGCGCTGTGCTTCCGACGTCAGTTCGATCTCGCGGAACGAGTCGCCTGTTTCTGCAGCCCAGCGCTGCGCGCCTGCGAAAGCTGCTTCGTTAAAGGATTTGTCGAACTTGCCGCCAAGGTCGAAAATAAGTGCAGGCTCGGCTGCTGCAGTGCCGGCGGACAACGCTAAGACGGCGCTTGCGCCAAGAAGTCTCTGCATAACGGTCATAAGGTATCTCCCAAGTTAGTCGTTTTATAAACGCCAAAGGCGGGCAAACCGCCCTTCACGTCCGAATTCGTCTGATCATTGTCAGATCATTTCCGATTAAGGCCGCAGACGCTTGGGAGGGTCAATAGGAGTCTTGGGGGTTCCTATGCGACCAGCCCCCCGAAATGACGCAAAGTCATGCGGGTAGAAGCGTTTTGCTCATCACAGCGGCATCAATCGCATCACCGTCAGGAATGACATAGTAGCCACGTCGCACGCGGTCCTCGGCGTATCCTGCCGATGCATACAAGGCGCGCGCGGCCGCATTGGTTGCGGCCACTTCCAGAAAGGCGCGCGCCGCACCTTTTTGGACCGCTTGAGCTTCAAACGCTGCAAGGCAGGCGCGCGCGTGCCCACGGCGCCGTGCCTCCGGGTCCACGGCAAGCGTCAAAAGTTCTGCCTCATCAACGATGACCCGTCCCAGGGCGAAACCCGCCCCACTTAGCGCAAGCACAGATCCAGGATCCGACAGGAAGCCTTTGAAGGTCTCTGCAGACCAGGGGCGCGGCACGAGCATCGCACGGGCGTGGATGCGGGCAAGGCCGTCGGGCGTCATGGCAAAATGACAGGCTGCGGATCCGAGGCTGGTGCTGCATCCGCTGCGCGGACGTAGAGCGGGGCAGGAGCAGCGATATCGCCTCCACGGCTCAGTTTTTCCAGAGCAATGCGGGCGATGATTTCGGGCGCGCGCGGCCAGTCGATTTCTGATGTGTTGAACGGGTAGGGACCGGGGACGCCATCACCGAAGCCCAGCGACAGGTGCTCGGCGTAAGGGCCCAGGAATTCAGATCCAGGCGGCGGCGCGGGAAAGTCCAGGTCACTCCAAAGATGATCGCCGCCAAGGACACGCGGGTTTCCCACCGGATGCCCGCCCGAAAAAGATTGAACGTAAAATGTGTCACGTGGACCGCCCAATGTGACAATTTGCTGACGAGGGCCGGGACGAGACGCCGGGCCGCGCATGATTTCAAAGGCAGAAACACCAATTGTCGGTACGCCCAAAGATAAGGCCAATCCGCGCGCCGCACTCACACCGATGCGGATGCCGGTAAAGTTTCCGGGACCGACGCCGACGCCGATCACGTCAAGTTCTTCCCAAACCGCCCCCTCATCCGACAACACTTCCTCCAGCATTGGTATCAGCCGTTCAGCTTGCCCTCTCGCCATTTCTTCATACCGCGATGCAACGACACGCTCGCCAAACAGCAAAGCGGCCGCGCAATGCGCGGCCGATGTATCAAATGCCAGTGTGGTTTTGTCAGGCGGCAACCGGACGAACCTCGACCACCTCTGGGATATAGTGCCGCAGCAAGTTCTCAATGCCCATCTTCAGCGTCAAAGTGGAAGATGGGCAACCCGCACAGGCCCCTTGCATGTGAAGGTAAACAATACCGCGATCAAAGCCATGGAACACGATATCGCCCCCATCCTGAGCCACCGCAGGGCGCACGCGTGTATCCAGCAACTCTTTGATTTGATCAACGATATCGCCATCTTCACCGGTATGTTCTGCATGGCCCGATGCCGGGCCGGCGTCGCCTGAAATGACGGGATGGCCCGACTGGAAATGCTCCATAATCGCGCCAAGGATCGCAGGCTTAACGTGATCCCATTCGGTCGCGTCTGTCTTGGTCACGGTGATAAAATCAAGGCCGAAAAAGACACCTGAGACACCGTCGATCCCAAACAAACGGGTCGCAAGTGGAGACGATCCAGCTGCCTCAGAGTTCGGAAAATCGGCCGTTCCGACCTCAAGCACACTCTGCCCCGGCAGAAACTTCAGCGTGGCAGGGTTTGGCGTCGATTCCGTTTGAATAAACATGGTGTGCGTCCTCTCGAATAGAGTTTAGATATGCGACCGCTTTGACGAACTGTCAAGAGTTTGGAATCATTCTAAATCCAAGCCTGCGTTCCCAGGTCACCCTTTCTGAAATCCCTCGGGGGTAAGCCCATCAGGGCGACGGGCAGCGCCCCTGCATCAGGTGATCGCTTCCAGCTTCTCTTTTGACAAATCCCCCGGCACAATCGTCACCGGAATAGGCAAATCGCCGAAATTCCGCGCCAACTCGGCAATGATCGGACCCGGTCCGCGGTTTTCACTCGATGCCCCAAGAACCAAAACGCCCACCTCACGGTCCTCGGCAACCTGAGCCATGATCTCCTGAACCGGCTCGCCTTCGCGGATCACCAGTTCGGGATCAACGTTCTGCTTGTCCCGCATCCACTTGGCGAACACCTCGAAATGCGCGTGAATACGCTCGCGCGCTTCCTCCCGCATAATATTCCCGACACCGATCCAGTGATTGAACTCATCGGGCGGGATAACCGACAGAATCTGAACGCCCCCACCGGTATGGGCCGCTCGCATGGCGGCAAACCGCATTGCGTTCAGACATTCCCGACTGTCATCCAGTACGACCAGAAACTTGCGCATAGCTTCGTCCTCTTTTAGCACCAATCATGAGACTATCGCGCGGCCTTTGTCTATGGTCCCGGAACAATCCGTTGCCCGGCCCCTGATGCCTCGGCACGCCGCATCGCAAGTGTCGCCGCGGCATAATCGCCAAGCGCCAGCCCCCGAAACACAAAGGCCGAAGCCGCATCGCCGCTGCGCACGAAAGGCGCCCCCGTTGCGAGACCCAGCAGGTCACCGGTGATCATTGATGCGGGAACCATCGGTTTTTCACTGGCGCGCTCCTGCTCAAGATCATCCACGAAAATCGAGGCAAATGCCCCAGCCGTCTCGTCTTTCCACGGGATGAAAAGGTCCGTGATCGCCGCAAAGGCTCCGGGCTTCATCCATCCCGCATCCAAAAATGGCACCACGTCGTAGTTCAGTGTGATTGAGCTTACCACGATATCCGCCGCGCGTATCGCGGCCTCTGCCTCGCTGGCTTCAGCCTCTAATCCAAGCCCGCGCGCTTCGTTGACAAACCGATCCACATTCGCGCGCCCACGTCCGACCGCAAACACCTTTTTTAAAGGGAACAACGCGCGAAACGCCTCCAGATGGCTCGACGCCTGCACCCCGCAGCCAATAAACGCGATGCTTTGCGATCCGGGGTCTGCCATCTTCCGGGCCGCCACGGCAGACAACGCCGCCGTGCGAACCGCAGTGACCCATGCTGCGCCCAAAAGCGCGCGCAATACGCCGGTTTCTGCATCCAGGATCAAGATCGCACCGGTTGTCGTGGGCAATCCACGGCCTGCGTTGTCTGGATAGACGCCAACCGTTTTCAGAACCGTCAAACCATCATCGCCCACCGCCAGTGTGGACATCATGTATCTGCCGTCCCCCGGCAAAATAACCGATTTTGGCGTCGTTTGAAGCCGCCCTTGCGCCTTTGCAACCAAGGCTACCTCAATCGCGTCGGCAATATCGCCGGGCGCAATCCCAAGCGCTTCCAGCTCTGTATCCGGCAAATAAAGATGATCCGGTCCCAAATGCATCACACCGCCTCCGACAAAGCCCAATCCCAATACATCTCGCGCACGCGGCGCGTGATTGGGCCGACCTGATACTGTGTTCCGTCAAACTCACTGACCGGGGTTACTTTCGACATATTACCCGACATGAACACCTCGTCGGCATCGGCGAAATCCGCAAAGCACAAAACCGCCTCCCGCACGGCAACACCATCCGCCGCCAAATTCGTCATATGCCGCGCCCGGGTAATTCCGGCCAAAAATGTACCGTTGGGGATGGGGGTAAAAACCTCACCGTCCTTCACCATAAAGATATTCGCAGTGGCCGTTTCGGCGACATTGCCCATCGCGTCAGCCACCAATGCATTGTCAAAACCACGACTGCGCGCCTCGACCAGCATCCGCGCATTGTTCGGATAAAGGCAGCCGGCCTTGGCGTTCACCACGGCGTCTTCCAACACCGGACGCCGGAATTTCGTGCGGGTCAGACGCACGGTTTTCGCAGCCGGAGCCATGCCGATTTCTTCCAGACAGATCGCAAACCCTGTCGCCTCAAGGCTGGGGACGATGGCCGTCGGATCGCCGTCAATGCCCCAATACATCGGTCTAATATACACCGCGCTGGTGGCCTCAAATGCGGCCAAACCTTCGCGCACAATCGCAACCATATCTTGCGTTGAAACGGTGGGGGTGATCATCAAAGCCTCAGCCGACCGGTTCACCCGCGCGCAATGCGCCTCCAAATCAGGCATCACGCCGTCAAAAAACCGTGCGCCATCGAACACCGTGGACCCAAGCCAAGACCCATGATCCGCCGCCCGCATGACCGCCACATTGCCGTCGTGCCAGGCCCCGTTGAAATACGTCCGAATATTGCTGCCAACCGCCATGAACGATCCTCCCAACGGCAAACCCTAGGGGTTCGATCCACGCGCGTCCAGTGATCGCAGCGCGACGGATGGCCCTTAAGCCGTGCGCCCGTCTGAAATCAACGCATCAATATCAAGCGGCGAATTCACCATCTCGATGACACCATCGCTGTCGACGTTCCAAAGTGTTGGATCACGGTCCCAGTAAAGCTCAATCCCATTGCCGTCAGGATCGTCAAAATACACCGCCTGGCTCACCCCGTGATCCGCCGCCCCGTAAATGTTGACGCCAGACGCGCGCACCTGTCCGACCGCCGCGCCAAGCGCTGCGCGGTCCGGGTAAACAAAAGCCGCGTGATAAAGACCTGCGTTTTTCTTCGGCGAGGGCGCACCGCCAAGGCTCTCCCATGTGTTCAGGCCAAGATGATGGTGATAGCTGCCCGCCGCCATGAACGCCGCGTTCTCGCCGTAGCGAAGCGTCACATGAAACCCAAGCACATCCCTGTAGAATGCAATGGACCGCTCAAGATCGGACACTTTCAGATGGACGTGACCGACACGGGTTTCGGCAGGTGCGGTATAGCTCATGGACGTCTCCTCAATCTGACTCAGTCTAGACCAGCGATCTGTGGCGCAAAACCCCTGAAACCCCGCGAAAAGAAACAGCCCCCCGCGCTGGGCCTCAGGTGAAAACCCGAAGCAGTCCGCACCTCGCAACCCCGATCTAGCACGTCAGTTTACCCCGCAAGCGACAGCGACCGCGCGTTCCTCAATAATGCGGAGGACGCTCGTTTCCGATCACCACGCCGCCCGAACCATCCGCCTCGCGCATCGCCTCCCGCTCCATCAGCATCGCCACGCGCCGCGTCATCACGGCGATCTCCTCGGCCTGCCGAGCCACCACATCGTTCAGCTCATCAACAACGCGCTCCAGATGCGCCAGTTGTTCCTCGATTTCCACACTCATCGCTGTCCTCCTTGCCCCCTCGCGGGCCACGGGCTAAACCCCGCGCGACATTGCATAAGGCCCAGGCCGGTAAACACCATGGCAAAGACCAAAAAACCCCAACGCCCAAAGGCCGAAACGCCCAAAGGCTTCAGCGACTACTTCGGTGCTGACGTGACCGAACGCAAGGCGATGCTGGATGCCATCGCAAAGGTCTACCACGCCCATGGCTTTGACCCGCTCGAAAGCGCGGCCGTCGAAACGGTTGAGGCGCTGGGCAAGTTCCTCCCCGACGTTGACCGCCCCAACGAAGGCGTCTTCGCCTGGCAGGAAGACGACGGCACCGACAAGCCGGGTGATTGGCTTGCGCTCCGCTACGACCTGACAGCACCGCTCGCCCGCGTCTTCGCCCAACACCGCAACGACCTGCCGACGCCTTACCGCCGCTACGCGATGGGGCCGGTCTGGCGCAATGAAAAGCCGGGACCGGGCCGATTTCGTCAGTTCTATCAATGCGATGCGGACACCGTTGGCACGGCCTCCGTCGCTGCCGACGCCGAAGTCTGCATGATGCTGGCAGACGCCCTTGAAGCCGTCGGGATCGAGCGCGGCGACTACGTCATCCGCATCAACAACCGTAAAGTTCTGGATGGGATTTTGGCAAAGGCCGCCTGGGATGGCGACAGCGATCGCGCCTTTGTAATGCGAACCCTCGACAAATTCGACCGCCTCGGCGAGAGCGGTGTCCGGGACTTGCTGACCGGTGGCCGCGAGGATGACAGCGGTGCGTATGTTCTGGGGATTGATTCTGATCAATGGCAAGTGGACCTCGCGATTGACTTCCTAAAAGCCCGTCGTGATGACGCGGAAGGAACCTGCGCGCGTTTGGACGAAATCGTTGGTGATACCTCTGCGGGGGCCGAAGGTGTCACCGAGCTTGCCCAAATCGCCAACCTCTGCGCTGCCGCAGGCTACGGCCCCGACCGCATCGTTATCGACCCATCCGTCGTGCGCGGCCTCGGCTACTATACCGGCCCCGTCTTCGAGGCCGAACTCACCTTCGAGATCAAAGACGAAAAAGGCCGCCCGCGCCAGTTCGGGTCCGTCGCAGGCGGAGGCCGATACGACGACCTTGTCAAACGCTTTACCGGCCAAGCCGTCCCCGCAACGGGTATCTCCATCGGCGTCGACCGCCTTCTTGCGGCTCTTCGCATGAAAGGCCAGTCCGAAGCCGACGCCGCCGGACCTGTCGTCGTCACCGTCATGGACCGCGACCGCATGGCGGACTACCAGAAAATGGCGTCCGACCTGCGCGCCAGTGGCATTCGCGCTGAAGTCTACCTAGGAAACCCGAAAAACTTTGGGAACCAGTTGAAATACGCTGATAAACGCGACTCACCCGTCGCAATCATCCAAGGCTCGGACGAAGCAGATCGCGGCGTTGTCCAGGTCAAAGACCTCGTCCTAGGGGCGAAAATCGCCGAAACGGCGACGCTTGAAGAATGGAAAGACCAACCGGCCCAATTTGAATGTGACCGCGCCGACATGGTGGCCCGCGTCCGCGCAATTCTCGACCGGTAATGAGCGTCAAATCCGATATCCGCGTTGAAGCCAACCGCCTGCGGACCTCGTTCGAGGGCAAAGGCGCCGAAAGTTTTGAGCCTGCAATTCTGCAACCCGCTGGCACGCTTCTGAACCTTTACGGCGAAGACATCCGCGCCCGTGCCTTTGTCACCCAAGACCCCCTTCGCGGCGAAATGATGCTGCGCCCGGACTTCACCGTGCCGCTGGTGCAAACGCACATCGCAACTGCGCGCGGCGAAACGCGTTACACCTACGCCGGTGAAATCTTCCGCCGTCAGGAAGACGACGACACGCGGCCCACCGAATACATGCAGGTCGGCTTTGAAATCATCGGCCATCCCCCCGGTATCGCGGACGAAACCAACGCCGACGCAGAGGTCTTCGCCACGGTCTCCGATGCCCTCGACGACTTGCCCGTATCCGGGACGATCGGCAACTTCGGCGTACTGACGGCCGCAATCCTTGGCCTTGATACGCCCCAACGGCGCAAAGACGCGCTGATGCGCCACATCTGGCGCCCCGTGCGCTTCGAAGCCCTGCTCGACAGGTTCTCTAAAAAGGCCCCGCCGGTGCCCGCGCCCGCCGATCTGACCGTCCCGCATGTAGGCCTCAGAAGCCCGGAAGAAATCGAAGCGCGCCTTGCCCTGCTTGCGGAAGAGGCGAAAACGCCCGCGTTGAAACTCTCGGAAGTCGACCGCCTGATGGCCTTGATGGCGATCCGCACCACCGCACCCGCTGCCGTCGACAACATCAAACGTATCGCCGATGGCGATAAAGATATCGTCAACGCGGCAAAGGTGGTCGAAGGTCTTCTCGACGCGCTTTCAGATCAGAATATCGACCCGACCAAACTTCAGTTCGAGGCAAGCTACGGCCTCACCTCGCTGGAATACTACACCGGTTTTGTTTTCGGGTTTTCAGCCTCCGGCGTCCCCGTCGTCGCCACTGGAGGCCGCTATGATCTTCTCACCGCAAACCTGTCCGGCGGACGACGCATCCCGGCGGTTGGCGGTGTGATCCGCCCCGATGCTGTCCTCGCCCTTAGGCAAGCCCGCGCATGACTCTTAAGCTTGGCATCCCCTCAAAAGGCCGCTTGATGGCCGATACCTTTGACTGGTTCGCAGCCCGCGGTGTCACCATCACCCGCACCGGCACAGACCGCGAATATGCAGGTCGGGTCGATGGCGTGGACGGTGTTGAACTGGTTCTTCTCGCTGCCGGAGAAATCCCGCGAGAACTTGCGTCGGGACGCATCCACCTTGGCGTCACCGGCTCTGACGTTGTGCAGGAAAAGATCGCACGCTGGGACAGCAAAATTGTCCCCCTGGCCAAACTTGGCTTCGGCCACGCCCGATTGATCATCGCCGTTCCCAAGACCTGGACCGACGTGCGTGACCTCAACGATCTCGACGCCGCCGCCGATGCCTTTCGTCGCACGCACGGCTTCCGCCTTCGTATCGCCACGAAATACCACCGCCTTGTGCGTGCTCACCTGAAAGCCGCCGGCGTAGCCAGTTATCAGCTAGTCGACAGTCAGGGCGCGACGGAGGGCACAGTTGTAAACCTTACCGCCGAGGCTATCGCCGATATCACCTCCACCGGAGCCACGCTTGACGCCAATCACCTCAAAGAGATCGGCGATGTCATTCACGTCAGTCAGGCGACGCTTTTTCGGTCGCTGACAGCGGAATTGTCGAGCGATGACGAGGCATCACTGAGTGATCTTCGCGCAAAAATTGGAATTTTGTCCACAGGCACGCCAAAAGTGACCAAGACGTAAACTCGGCGAACGCCTGCACTGACACAATTCCGACGCTACGCAGGCGTTGTGGCGACGTCCCGAAAATGGCTCTAGCGGACCCCGATATCGGCCAAAGCAGCCATCAACGTGGGCGGCAAATCCTCGTTTGCACGGTCCAAAGAAAGGTCGCGCGGCGCATCAGTCCCGGGAAGATACCGCCAGCCCTGAAAGGGACGTTTCGGCACACTCTCTGTCCGGTAAACAATTGGATCCATTACGATACCGCACCGCTTTTTCCCGTCGCCCCGATCGACCTCGTCAAGACGAACAATCCGCTGACGCGCCAAAACCAGCCCCTTAATCACCCAGTAAAGCGAGCCCCCGTCCAACAGGTCGTCTGCTCGCTTCGGCCACATCCTTGTCACATGACGCGGCAACCCGTCTGGCCCCTTGGCCCGAGCACTCGCCTGCCACTCAATCAGGTCCTCGACCTTCTCGGCGCCGACGCAAAGCTTGATGAGATGTAGCGACTTATCCACAGAATCTTCCCCAGTTGCACTTTATATGGTATATCACTGTTCTCCACCTTCAACCCGTTGTGGAATTCGTGCGAATCTGTATGCTGGGGAACCTGCACGCTACCGCCAGAGGATTGTTTCATGACCCGTTTTGCCGCCCCTATTTCAGAACAGATCTGGGATATGAAGTACCGCCTGAAAGAAGCGGACGGCGTTGCACTCGACACGACGGTTGAAGACACATGGCGCCGCATCGCGCGGGCTTTGGCATCCGTAGAAAAAGACTCCGATCACTGGGAAGGCGTTTTTTATGACGCTTTGGAGGACTTCAAATACCTCCCTGCTGGCCGCATCACTGCCGGCGCGGGAACCGCGCGCTCGGTGACTTTATTCAACTGCTTCGTCATGGGCACTATCCCCGACAGCATGGGTGGCATTTTTGACATGTTGAAAGAAGCCGCCCTCACCATGCAGCAGGGCGGCGGTATTGGGTACGATTTTTCAACGATCCGCCCCAAAGGCGCAGGCGTCAAAGGTGTGGCAGCTGACGCATCCGGCCCGTTAAGCTTTATGGACGTCTGGGACGCAATGTGCCGCACGATTATGTCCGCAGGCTCACGGCGTGGCGCGATGATGGCAACGATGCGCTGCGACCATCCTGATATCGAAGACTTCATCACGGCGAAATCCGACCCTACGCGGCTTAGAAACTTCAACGTTTCAGTCCTCATTACAGATGCCTTCATGGCCGCTGTGAAGGCCGATGCGTCATGGGACTTGTCCTTTGAAGGAACGGTTTGCAAGACAGTAGACGCGCGGGAGCTGTGGAACCGCATCATGCGCTCGACTTACGATTACGCCGAACCTGGCGTGATCTTTATCGACCGTATCAACGCGATGAATAACCTTGCCTACTGCGAAACTATCAGTGCGACCAATCCGTGCGGGGAACAGCCGCTGCCCCCCTATGGGGCCTGTCTGCTTGGATCAGTGAACCTCGCGCGGCTTGTGAACGAACCTTTCAGCGAAACCGCCCATCTTGACGAAGACGCACTGGACCATTTGGTCGCGATCGCAGTGCGCATGATGGACAATGTTGTCGACACCTCGCGCTTTCCGCTTGAGGCACAGCGACAAGAAGCGCTGAGCAAGCGTCGGATTGGTTTGGGTGTCACGGGTCTGGCCGATGCGCTTTTGATGGTGGGGCAACGCTATGGGTCTGACGCGGCGGCGCGCCTGACCGGGCAATGGCTTAAGCAGATTGCCCGCGCCGCATATCTGGCCTCGGCCCAACTCGCTAAGGAAAAGGGCGCCTTTCCGCTCTTTGACGCGGATAAATTCCTTTCGAGCGGCGCCATGCAAGCGATGGACGACGATGTGTGTGCCGAAATTCGAAAAAACGGCATTCGTAACGCTTTGTTAACCTCGATCGCTCCGACCGGGACAATCAGTCTTTATGCAGGCAATGTTTCCAGCGGGATTGAGCCCGTCTTTGCCTATGCCTACACGCGCAAAGTTCTGCAAAAAGACGGCACGCGTACCGAAGAAGAGGTTGTTGATTACGCCGTGCAGATGTGGCGCGACCGCTTTGGCGATGCCGACTTGCCAGACTATTTCGTGAACGCTCAAACGCTGCCTCCGGGCGATCACGTAAAGATGCAGGCTGCTGCACAAGAATGGATCGACAGCTCGATCTCAAAGACGATTAATGTGCCCGAGGATATTGATTTCGAGGCGTTTAAGAACGTCTATCTGCAGGCCTACGAGACCGGCTGCAAAGGCTGCACAACCTATCGTCCGAATGCGGTCACGGGATCGGTGTTGAGCGTTTCCGAAGAAAAACCCGCCGCGCCAGACGTCATTTCGAAAGGTGACGGCACGCCCGCAATGCCGCACGGCGACGTCGTCTATATTGCAGAACCACTTGACCGGCCGCAGTCGCTTGAAGGGGCAACTTACAAGCTGAAATGGCCCGATAGCGAGCACGCAATTTACATCACCATCAACGACATCATTCACGGCGGCCGACGCCAACCCTTTGAAGTCTTTATTAATTCCAAGAATATGGAGCACTTCGCCTGGACCGTCGCCCTGACGCGAATGATCTCGGCTGTATTCCGTCGTGGTGGGGACGTGTCTTTTGTTGTCGAGGAATTGAAGGCCGTCTTTGATCCGCGCGGCGGGGCTTGGATGCAGGGCAAATACGTCCCATCAATCCTCGCTGCCATCGGCAGCGTGATCGAGCGCCATCTGGTTTCGATCGGTTTTATCGCAGGCGAGGGCATGGGGCTTAAAGAAGACCCAAGGGCACAGGTTGTGAACCTGAACGAGAACCGCGGGCCGGCCTGCCCAAGCTGTGGGCAGTTTGGCATGCGTATGATCGAGGGCTGCATGACTTGCCCAAGCTGCGGCCACTCGAAATGCGGCTAGACTGAGCGGTTGGATTGTTAAAATGTGAAACGCCAACCATAAATTCACCATTTTAGTCGGGAAGAAAACTGACCGTAATTCACGTCATATGCGCTTCGACTGATATCTCCGATAGCCTTTCGCTCTCGGAGTTTTGAGCAACAGCAGTTTTCAACTCCGCAATGGTCAATTATTGGTTGCAGCAACAAATGGGGCCCAGGTAGCAGCGTGCAAATCCGGTCTGGGACGCCATTCACACGCAGTGTTTCCGAAAAAAAATAGGCGCAACGCGCGCGAAATTATGCTATAACTCAGCCAGTTAGTCCTTTTGGGGAAGGAAAAACGCGATGGGACGCATATTCATTTTAGCAGTCGCCTTGGCCGCAGCGGGCTTCGCATTCAATCAGTATACTGGCCGAAATCCGGTTCAAAGCTTGCAGGGTTTTGTCTCCGGTGGCGGGGGCGGCGGCTTTGCGGGAGGCTATGGATTGGCCGTCGATAGCAGCCGGTCAATTGGCGGTTCGGCGAAAGGCCTGGCCAGCGGTGCCACTGCAGCCTTCGGCGCGTTTGGGAAGTAGTCTGCGCGCCGTGTTCAGGGGCCAGACCTGAGAATTTTCATGACTTTTCATGCAAAATTTGGCGCCACTTAAAGCTGCTGCTCGAAATTTTACCCACAACGTGCTAGAATCACAGGGTTATTAAGACGGCTTGGCGGGCTATTGTGAGCCTTCGTTTGATAACCGTCGCCGTCGTTTTATTAGCTATTTACATAGGGTTTGGTGACTTTTTGACCGCCAGCGCTTTATCAACTCCCCAGTTGTTTGTTTCTGAAGTTGGGCGTGGGATTGGCGGAGCGATCACTGGGGTTACCACAAGCATCGGGAATTTCTTCACTAGGCGACGCTTTGAGAATCCGAGGAGAGAGGTCGATTTGGAACTGTTGTTTCGCGGGTTGCGGGAGGCCAATGATCGTTCTGTCTTAAGATCAGGCGTTCAGAAATGCAGACACAGCGGCTTCGAACTCGCGCGGTTTCTCGGCATGCAACCAATGACCGGCGCCAGGGATTTTCGCAAATCTCGCCATTGGGAATAACTGCCGGATAGTCGCGCGGTGGGCCGGTTGAACGTAGTCACTGTTTGCCCCGGACAAAAAAAGAGTGGGGCCATCGAACGTCCCGCTGACGTGGGGAAAGCCAATGATACTGTCCATCTCGTCGGCCAAGACATCTAAGTTCAGCCGCCAACGACGGGCCTTCACATCAAGTGATTGCAGCAAAAAGGCGCGCACACCGGCATCGTCAATATGTGCCTGCAATTGGCGATCCGCATCACCGCGTGTTTCGACCTGATCCAGATCGAGGTCACGCATAGCGTCGATCAGCGGCGTCTGGGTGTGGGAGTACGCCACCGGCGCGATGTCGGCCACAATCAATTTACGGACCTTCTCCTGATGGGCCAGCGCCAGCACCATGGCTGCCTTACCCCCCATCGAATGCCCCAGAACGTCAGCTTGCTCAGGGATCACCTTTGCAAGATCATCAGCCATCTGGGGGTAGCGGTGGGCGTCGAACCAGGGGCTTTCGCCGTGGTTTCGCATATCCACCGCGCGGACCGTGCGGTCTTCCGACAATCGCTTAGCCACGACGCCCCAGTTGCGCGCAGAGCCAAAAAGACCGTGTGCAATCAATAGGGGCGTCGTCTCAGAAGGGCCGTCGTAGGTATTGGCTTCCAGCATGCCTGACGATCAAAGCCCGGGATAAATCGGGAAACGATTGCAAAGGGCTTTGACGTCGGCCTTCACGCGCGCTTCGATCTCACCATTGCCGTCCTCGCCATTTGCCGCAAGACCTTCGACCACTTCGGTGATCCAACGCCCGATTTGGCGGAACTCGCCTTCGGCGAAGCCTCGCGTGGTGGCCGCCGGCGAGCCCAATCGCACGCCCGAAGTAATCATTGGTTTTTCAGTGTCAAATGGGATGCCATTCTTATTGCAGGTAATATGCGCACGCCCCAAAGCCGCTTCTGTCGCTTTCCCGGTGACGCCTTTTGGTCGCAGATCGACAAGCAGAACGTGCGTGTCTGTCCCGCCTGTTACGATATCAATACCGCTTGTCATCAATTCCTCTGCCAAGGCCTGCGCGTTCTTGATGACTTGTTGTTGGTAGACTTTGAATTCAGGCCGTAGGGCTTCGCCGAATGCAACGGCTTTGGCTGCGATGACGTGCATCAGGGGGCCGCCCTGAATGCCAGGGAAAATCGCCGAGTTGAACTTCTTGGCCAAAGCCTCGTCGTTGGTCAGGATCATCCCGCCGCGAGGGCCCCGAAGGGTCTTATGCGTTGTGGTCGTCGCGACATGTGCGTGGGGGAAGGGCGAAGGATGCTCGCCAGCGGCCACCAGACCCGCGAAATGTGCCATATCCACGTGGAGAAATGCCCCAACGCTGTCGGCGATCTCGCGCATTTTGGCAAAGTCGATTTGGCGTGGGATGGCTGAGCCACCAGCAATAATTAGTTTCGGCTGATGTTCTGCGGCAAGTTTAGCGACCTGATCGTAGTCAAGCCGAAGGTCTTCCTTTCGCACACCGTACTGGATGGCATTGAACCATTTTCCAGATTGGTTTGGCTTGGCGCCGTGCGTAAGGTGTCCGCCGGCATCAAGGCTCATTCCGAGGATCGTATCGCCGGGCTGGAGAAGTGCTGTAAACACTCCCTGGTTCGCCTGACTGCCCGAGTTTGGCTGAACGTTGGCAAATTCACATCCGAACAATTCTTTCGCGCGATCGATGGCCAGAGTTTCTGCGATATCAACGAATTGGCATCCGCCATAGTACCGACGGCCCGGGTAGCCTTCGGCGTATTTGTTCGTCATGACAGAGCCTTGCGCCTCCATCACGGCAGCAGAAACGATGTTTTCTGACGCAATAAGCTCGATCTCGTCTTGCTGGCGGCCAAGTTCGGAGCGAATGGCGCTGTACAGTTCGGGATCACGGTCAGAAAGGCTTTCGGTGAAGAATCCTGAATCGCGGTGGATGACGTTCATGGGCTTTCCCCCTTCGGGTCGCTACTATGTCTGGGATGCTTCATACGCGCAAAGTCTGTGCCGGAAAAGCAAGGAAACCGGCGGTTCGATGCGCGAAGTCGTCACGTCCTGCAGCTATCCGCACTTGTGTTTCGGATGCCCCCGGGTAATCGTCACGCCACCAGGGGGCAGCCGGGACGCGATGAGCATCAAAATATCCTTTCGCGCCAGTGATATGGCAGTTGCGCAGGCAGCGCTGACGGCGCTGACCGACCGCTATGGTCAGGTTGCTGTTGAAGAGGCGGATGTTGTTGTTGCTCTTGGAGGCGACGGCTTCATGCTGGAAACCCTGAGCGAGATGCGTCGCTTCGACAAACCGGTCTATGGAATGAACCGTGGCACTGTCGGCTTTTTGATGAATACGTTCAGCGAAGACAATCTGCCGGCGCGCGTGGAAGAGGCCGAGGAAGCCACATTGAACCCTCTGGCCATGCGGGCAGAAGGCGTTGACGGCATGGTCACTGAAGCGCTCGCAATCAACGAGGTGTCGCTTTTGCGTGCCGGGCCGCAGGCCGCGCGCCTTCGGATTTCCGTGGACGGAAAGACCCGTATGGAAGAATTGGTCTGTGACGGTGCGCTGGTCGCGACACCAGCCGGATCAACCGCTTACAACTATTCAGCGCATGGGCCGATTTTACCTATCGGGGCCGATGTCCTTGCCTTAACCGCAGTGGCAGCCTTTCGACCAAGACGGTGGCGCGGTGCGCTTTTGCCGAAATCGGTCACGGTCCGGTTTGATGTGCTGAACCCAGAAAAACGCCCTGTGCGGGCAGACGCCGACAGTCGCACTGTTCCTGATGTGCGCTGGGTGGAAGTGCGCAGCGAAACCAGCATCACTCACAGGTTGATGTTCGATCCCGGTCACGGATTGGAAGAACGCCTGATCCGCGAGCAGTTCTCCTAAATCGCGCGACGCCTCGGAGACCGCTAAATCCAAATCGCTGAGGCCCGAGAAGAGGCAGTCGATGAAATCAGTATTCAGGTCGCGCCCCGGCACAGCCCTGGCGGAGCCGTCACCCTATTTCAGCGACCGTCACTGATCGTTCGTTTCACCACGATTGCTTCCAGCCGGATTGAAACAGCCGAAGAGATCACGCATCGGATGAAACAGGTTCTCCAGCTTGCTTGGCAAGACAGGCTCGTTGCCACCCCGGATTGCGATCTTGGGTTTCTTGGGCCCGAACAGCAACGGCAAAGCTTCGTGCCCTTTGAAAGGCCGTCAGGAAAGCCTGCCCGCACGGCGCAAGCGTGGCTTCCCTGCCGCGCATCGGATCCGGTCGCTTTCGGGCTCTTGAGCGAGACCTTTCCAACTGGCAATGTACATGAAACATAAACTGAGGCACCGGGATAACCCGGGCCCGAGGCAACGAGTGAGGCATCAGCCATGAGCGACCCGGCACCCCTGGCCGAGGATTTACGTGCGCGTATCCTGAACGAACCCGATATGATCCTAAGCGATCCTGCCGTTATGCGTGCTTTGATCACAGCGAACGAGCAGGCGATGGGCGCGAATATCGTGGACCTGCGCGGGGTCGCGATGGAGCGGCTTGAAGATCGGCTGACCCGTCTCGAGGACACGCATAATTCCGTGATTGCAGCGGCTTACGAGAATCTCGCGGGGACCAATCAAATCCATCGCGCTATTCTTGCTTTTCTTGAGCCGCTTGAATTTGAGGCGTTTATCCGCTGCTTGGGCGAAGATGTCACCGACATCTTGCGCGTCGGTAAAGTGAGGCTCTTGCTGGAAAGTCACGAAAGCGCAATGGACCCGACACTGGTCGAGATCAGTGACGTCCTTTCGATCGCTGAACCTGGCTTTTGCGAAGATTATGCAGGGCACGGGAAAGCCCCGCGTCAGGTGACCTTGCGGGGTGTGACGCCGGGCGAGGGGACAATTTATGGCGCCTCTAACGCCTGGGTGAAATCCGAGGCCTGTATCCTTCTCGACTTTGGCGAGCAGCGACTGCCAGGCATGCTGGCCTTTGCGTCAGACGATCCACATCAGTTCTCGGCCAATCACGGCACCGATCTTTTGAGTTTTATGGGCAGTGTTTTTGAACGCGCGATGCGGCGCTGGCTGGGGTGATTTCTTCAGGGCTCAGGGAGGCGCTTCAACGCTGGCTCGCGGAGCTTTCCGCCGTCGGCGGCCGAGCGCCAAAGACGGTTGACGCCTACAGGACCGACGTCTCGGGTTTCCTAGCGTTTCTTCAGGCGCACCTCGGCGACGCCGCTGGAATAGTGGTTTTGGGGAAGCTGGCGACACGGGCTATGAGAGCCTGGATGGCGCACGAACGTGGACGTGGGGTCAGTGCACGGTCTCTGGCCCGGTCTCTGTCAGCAGTGAAAAACTTCGTCGGTTGGGTGGCCGAGCGGGAGGGTTTCGATCCGAGCACGGTTCTAATGACACGCTCGCCTCGGTTTCAGAACAAGCTCCCGCGCCCGTTGGATGTCTCTGCTGCACGCGCAATGATTGATACTGTCGAATTGCAGGCGACCACCGATTGGGTTGCGCGGCGCGACGCGGCCGTCGTGACGCTGCTTTATGGGTGCGGATTGCGGATTTCGGAAGCTTTGGCGCTGACCGGAGATGCTCTGCCGCTGGGCGATGTAATGAGGATTGTCGGCAAGGGTGGCAAGGAGCGTATCGTGCCCGTGATCCCCGCGGCGCGTCGGACCATCGATATCTATGCTGAATCTTGTCCGTTTGATCTCGACGGGGCTGCCCCGCTGTTTCGAGGCGTTCGAGGTGGCACTCTCAACCCGCGTTTGGTCCAGAAAGTGATGGAAAAAGCGCGCGCGCAACTTGGTTTGCCAGCAACGGCAACACCCCATGCAATGCGCCACAGCTTCGCGACACATTTGCTGAACGCCGGTGGTGATTTGCGCTCGATCCAAGAGCTTTTGGGTCACGCGTCGCTGTCGACGACTCAAGCCTACACAGCGGTTGATGCGGCGCGCCTTATGGAAGTCTACAAAGCCGCCCACCCAAGAGCACAATGAGCGAAATGCGAAATACTGAGATTTGCTGGTGTTCCAAAGGCATTTCCGGCATGAGAGCCGAATGAATATCCAGACCAAAGCCTATCTTGTTCACCTTCTGACGGCCACCGGCGCAGTGCTGGCGATGTTGGCGATGCTCGAAGCAGTTCAAGAGGACTGGGCGATGATGTTCTTTTGGCTAGTGGTTGCCTTCGGCGTTGACGGGATCGACGGGCCTTTGGCGCGGGCGACCAATATCAAGGTCAACGCTCCCCGGATCGATGGCGTCTTGTTGGACCTGATCATCGACTATCTGACCTATGTCTTTATTCCGGCGTTTGCGCTCTTTACGTCGGGGTTGCTGCCGGGGTGGACCGGGTGGTTTGCGATCATAGTGATCACCTTCACATCGGCGCTTTATTTCTCAGACACACGCATGAAAACAGCGGATTACTCGTTTGCTGGCTTCCCGGGCTGTTGGAACATGGTGGTTTTGGTGTTGTTTGCCGTGCAACCAAACTTCTGGGTAAGTCTTGGGATCGTTGTACTTTTGGCAGTTGCGATGTTTGTCCCTCTCAAATTCGTCCACCCGGTTCGCACCGAGCGCTGGAGGATGATCACCTTGCCGATGGCGCTTGGATGGACCTTTTTCGCGGGTTGGGCCGCGTGGGTTTCTTTCCACTCTGACAGTTGGGCGCTTTGGGGGCTGGTGGTGACGTCGCTTTGGCTGACGTTTGCGGGTGTGGCGCAGCAAGCGATCTACCGTGAACAAATCTAAAGCCTTGTGGCTGCAACCCCGGTGACAATGGCCGCAGCTGCCGCGGCCTTGAGACGGTCCACACGCTCTCCAAACAAAAGCCAGCCGATCAAAATTGCAAACAAGATCGAGGTTTCCCGAAGGGCCGCGACAAGGGCAATTGGGGCGATGGTCATCGCCCAAACTGCAATCGCATAGGCCCCGTACGATCCGGCAGCCGCAATGCCGCCGATGATCCAAGCTCGGATAGGCGCGCGGATTATGCCTGTGCCGCGCAAAACCATAAGCACTGGGGAAAACAGCAAAGCATCCAGAAGAAAAAGCCACGCCACATATTGCACCGCATCCCCCGAAGCGCGTGCGCCTATGCCGTCGACAATCGAGTAACCTGCCGTTGCAACAGCCGAACCAAGTGCGAAAGGCACCAACTTGCGGGACTCGCCTGATAGGAAAGCCCCGCGGCTCATCATGGATATGCCAAGCCCAAGCACGAGGATTCCCGCGACTTCGGTGGTGGTAAGTTGATCCGCCAGGAACAAAGCGCTGATCGCTAGGACGATCATCGGGGCGGTGCCGCGTGCAATAGGGTAGACGCGGCTTAAGTCGCCTTGCTCATAGGCATAGGCGAGGAAGATTTTGTAGGCTGCGTGGAGCACGCCGGAGGCCGCCAACCAGGGCCAAACGCTTGCGTCCGGCCATTCCCGCGTAAGCGCTATGACCAGACCCGCACCGCCTTGTAGCAAAGTCATAATCAGCATGGCGGTCACTTTGGACTCGCCAAACTTGATGAGGCCATTCCAAGACGCGTGAAGCAGTGCAGCACCCAGTACCGCAAGAAAAACCGTCAGCGACATGACTTATCGCGCTCCCTATGACCGGCATAGGTCTACGCCCTAGCCGCCGCAAGCAATCATAACGTGACGCATGGCTACCTGTGGCGCGACGCGGGATGGAGCGAGGCGGCAAGGATATGATCGGCTGCGTGGACGACATGGCTGGCCTCGCCGACAATCTTCGCATCGGGAAGCTTCGCGACACTAAGATTTTTATCCGGATAGTCGAACTGCGACAGGAAGTGACGCATGCAATTCAGGCGCGCGCGTTTCTTGTCATCGGATTTAAGGACTGTCCAAGGTGCGTCGGCGGTGTCGGTGTAAAAGAACATGGCTTCTTTAGCCTCGGTGTAATCCTCCCACTTGTCGAGACTGGCGCGATCAACAGGTGAAAGCTTCCATCGCTTAAGGGGATCGGTTTCACGGGCCTTGAAGCGGCGATGCTGCTCGCCCTGTGTGACCGAAAACCAGTATTTTATCAGCTTGACCCCACTGCGCGTGAGCATCCGTTCCAATTCGGGCGTTTCGCGCATGAACTCAAGGTACTCGCCGGGTTCACAAAACCCCATCACGCGCTCAACCCCGGCGCGATTGTACCATGATCGGTCATAAAAAACGATCTCGCCAGCGGTCGGCAGATGCTTGATATAGCGCTGGTAGAACCATTGCCCGCGTTCTTCGTCGGTGGGTTTATTCAGGGCTACCACGCGGGCTGTGCGCGGGTTGAGATGCTCGGTGAACCGCTTGATTGTGCCACCCTTTCCGGCAGCGTCCCGGCCTTCAAAAAGCACCACCACCTTTTGCCCGGTGTCCTGTATCCAAAGCTGGACTTTCAGGAGTTCGGACTGAAGCGCTGCCTTTTCATCTTCGTAGTTCGAGCGGCTCATTTTTTCCGAGTAAGGATAGGTCCCGGTCTCGAATGCCAAAATGGCGCTGCTGTCGTGTTCCGGTTCTTCTTTGGTTTCATCAGTTCGCATCATACACTGTCTCCCTCATCGCGTTGACGCCAGTTTGGCAGAGTTCTGGGATCACTGCGCTGATACAGGTCAAAAAAAGGGGCGTCCGCGAACGGACGCCCAGAATGACCAAGACCGAGGGGACGAGTCTTAGCCGTCGTCCAGTGTCAAAGCGACAAATCGAGGATCCCCATCACGGCGCACCAAAAGGACAAGCGATTTGCGACCAGCCTCGCGGGCGGCCTCAACCCGGCCGTTCAGGTCCGCTATACTGGCAACGCTTTCTTGAGCCGCTTCAGTGATGATGTCGCCAACACGCAACCCCTTTTCAAAAGCCTCGCTGTCTTCAGCAACGGAGGTCACGACAAGACCTTCGGCGTCTTTTGCCAGACCAAGTTGGTCACGAAGCTCATCCGTCATGCCCGAAATGGTCAGGCCAAGAAGGTCTGCGGTTGCCGGCGCTTCCTCGCGGTTCACCGATGCTGGCACGGCACTTTCGCCTTCTTCGCGACGCCCCAGCGTAACCCGCAATGTCTCTGTTTCACCGTCGCGGAAAACCAGAACCCGGACTTCGGCGCCAACCGCCGTATTGGCCACTTGCTGCACAAGGCCGCGCGTATCATCGACCTCGACCCCGTCAAAGCTGAGGATGACATCACCGGATTCCATGCCCGCTTCACGCGCCGGACCTTCTGGAACGTCGGTCACCAAAGCGCCGCGTGCCTCTTCCAGTCCAAGGCCGTCGGCCAGATCATCGGTGACGTCCTGAATTCGCACGCCCAACCAGCCGCGCCGCGTTTCGCCAAATTCCTGCAATTGCTCGATCACGTTCTCCGCCACCCGGCTCGACATTGCAAATCCGATGCCGATGGACCCACCATTGGGACTAAGAATCGCTGTGTTTACTCCGACGACTTCGCCTTCCATGTTGAAAAGCGGACCGCCCGAGTTTCCCCGGTTAATTGCCGCGTCGGTTTGGATGTAATCGTCATAGGTTCCAGAGAGAGAGCGGCCACGAGCCGACACGATACCGGCCGACACCGAAAAGCCCTGACCAAGTGGGTTGCCCATCGCCATGACCCAATCACCGACGCGGGAGAGTTCACTGTCTCCCCACGGCACGAAGGACAACGGCTTGTCGCTTATGACTTTCAGCAATGCGAGGTCGGTGTTTGGGTCTGTGCCAATAAGTTCGGCTTCCAGCTCGAAACCCTCAAAGAATTCGATCAGGATTTCATCAGCCCCTTGAATCACATGATTGTTGGTAACGATGAAGCCATCCTCAGAGATCACGAATCCTGATCCAAGCGCCTGACTGCGGCGCGGCGACTGGCCATTCGGGCCGTTGCGATCACGAAAGTCGTCAAAGAACTCCTCGAACGGCGATCCCTCTGGGACGATCGGACCCGGTTCGGTGCTGGTCGCGACTGTTGTTGTTGTTGTGATGTTCACAACCGCGGGGCTTACTTGCTCGGCGAGATCGGCAAAGGTCGCTGGGCGAGATTGCGCCGCTGCTGCGATTGTTTGTGTGATCAGCAATGCTGCTGTCAGCATCGTCAACCAAAACGCGCGAAGCATCATGGTCGACTGTGATGCTGTTCGTGCTGCAGATGTCTGCATGGGGAGTTCCTCCAAAGGTCTGCTCGGGGTGCCGAATGACTGACACCGTATCATTCATAGGTTCAAGATAGGCTCGCAGATACGCAAGCCAACCTTTGCTCGCGAGTCTTCACTTGGATGTGACAATGGCGTTGGGCAGTTTACCGTCAGGAAATTGTGTGTTGCGCAGATGGACACAGGAGCCCCGAGCTGCGCAACATATCAGCCTTGGTGGCTTAGAGGATCGACTGACCCGTCGCTGCCCAGTCCTTCAGAAAGGTCTCAAGCCCCTTATCTGTAAGGGGATGTAGTGCCATTTTCTTGATGACGTCCGGCGGCGCGGTTGCCACGTCAGCACCAATTTTGGCGGCGTCGCTCATGTGATTTGCGGACCGGATTGACGCGGCAAGAATTTGCGTCTCGAAACCGTAGTTGTCATAAATTTCTCGAATATCTGCAATCAAATCCATGCCATCAAGGTTTAGATCGTCAAGGCGACCGATGAACGGTGAGATGAATGTCGCCCCGGCTTTTGCCGCAAGAAGCGCCTGATTGGCCGAAAAGCAGAGCGTAACATTTACCATATGGCCCTCTTCCGAAAGCGTCTTACACGCCCGCAAGCCGTTCCACGTCAACGGCACTTTGATGGCAATATTGTCACCAAGCTTTGCGACTTCATGACCCTCTGTGATCATGCCTTCATAGTCCGTGGCAACGGTTTCTGCGCTTACCGGACCGTCCGTCATCTTTGAGATCTGGGCAATGACTTCCTTAATATCACGGCCGCTTTTGTGGATCAGGGATGGGTTGGTGGTCACGCCATCAACCATCCCAAGCTCGATCAACTCGGCGATTGCTTCAGTGTCTGCGGTGTCGACGAAAAATTTCATAGGCTCGCCCCTCTGGTGCATAGGTTCCGTTTCGTGGCACTGATAGCGGATCAGACGCGGGGGCTGAACCCCCAAACCCTTTCCCTTCCGACAAACCGGGGCACGCGTGATCGAGCATTTCCATGAAGGCGACCTGATTTCGGTGCTGACAGCGCAGCCGATTGACCGTGCTTTGGACTACAAAGCACCCGAAGGCGGCTGCCTGACAGGCGCGTTCGTTGAGGTGCCGTTGGGGCCGCGCAAAGTCTTGGGCATTGTTTGGGGCCGCGGTGAAGGCGGGTATGATATTGCCAAGGTGCGTTCTGTCATCCGCGTTCTGGATGCTGTGCCCATGCGAAGTGAAATGCGGGAATTTTTGGTGCGCGCCGGAGCTTACACGCTTACGCCGATGTCTGCCATGGTGCGACTTGCGACGCGCTCTCCCGGGCTTGGGGACCCGCCGTCAATGCGGACGATTTATCGGCGCGGAACGGGGGAACCCGATCGCTGGACAGATGCGCGCCGCCGTGTCGTTGAGACGCTGGATAGTTATGGAAACCTTGCCTTTACCTTGAGAGAGCTGGCAGAGATGGCCGGCGTTTCTGCAAGCGTTGTCAAAGGCTTGGTGAAGCAAGGTGTGGTTGCTGAGGAAGCAAGCCCGCGCGATGTTGCCTACCCCCGGCTTGATCCCGGCGAGAGCCCTTATGAACTGACAACTGAGCAGTCGGTTGCTGCCGAAACGCTGAAATCTGGCGTCGCGGCGCGAAATTACGGCACGACCTTGCTGAAGGGCGTGACCGGCTCGGGCAAGACGGAAGTCTATCTTGAGGCGGTCGGCGCTTGTCTTGCCGCGGGACGGCAAGCCCTTGTTCTTTTACCTGAGATTGCGTTGACAGCGGAGTTTCTGACGCGGGTCGATGCACGATTTGGCGCGAAACCAGCCGAATGGCATTCAGGCGTCACGATGACCGAGCGGCGACGCGCGTGGCGCATGGTTGGGGAAGGGGGCGCGCAGCTTGTCGTTGGCGCGCGCTCGGCGTTGTTTCTGCCATTTCGCGATCTTGGTCTGATCGTGGTCGATGAAGAACATGACACGTCCTACAAGCAAGAAGATGGTGTGCTTTATAACGCGCGGGACATGGCGGTGTTGCGGGCTTCGATCAACGGCGCGCAAGTCGTTTTGGCGTCCGCGACTCCATCGCTTGAAAGCTGGGCAAACGCGGAAGCTGGCAAGTATAAGCGTGTGACCTTGACCGCGCGCTTCGGGGCTGCATCTATGCCGCAAATGCATGCGATAGATATGCGAGATGAGGGTTTGCCTGCAGATCGCTGGATTTCACAAACCCTTGTGAATGAGGTAAAAAAGCGCACAGAAGTCGGCGAGCAATCGTTGTTGTTCCTGAATCGACGCGGCTATGCGCCTGTTACGATTTGTCGTGCTTGCGGGCACCAGATCGGGTGCGATCACTGCGATGCGCGGATGGTCGAGCACCGGTTCCTCAAGCGCCTTGTGTGCCACCAATGCGGCGAGTCAAAGCCGATGCCGGACGCGTGCCCCTCCTGCAAGGTCGAGGGGCGGATGGCGCCGGTCGGACCGGGCGTCGAACGATTGGCAGAGGAAGTCGAGGCCCTTTTTCCCGAGGCACAGACATCGGTGCTGTCGTCTGACGTGTTCGGGTCGGCGCGCGCCTTGAAAGCCGAGATCGTGCGGATTGCCGAGGGCGACGCCGACATCATCATCGGCACACAGATTGTCGCCAAAGGACATAATTTTCCGAATCTGACGCTGGTCGGCGTGATTGATGCGGACCTTGGCCTTCAAGGCTCTGACCTGCGCGCAGCTGAGCGGACGTTTCAACTGATGCGACAAGTTGCGGGCCGGGCCGGTCGCGCCGAGAAGCCGGGCGTGGCCCTTATGCAGACCTACCAACCGGCCCATCCGGTAATCGGCGCGATCTTGAGCGGCGATGAGGAGGAGTTCTGGAAAGCAGAGGCGGCAGAACGAAGGGCTGCGGGTGTCCCGCCCTACGGCCGTATGGCAGGCATTGTTCTGTCCTCGCCCAATGTGCAGGAAGCCTTTGATATTGGGCGACTTCTGGCATCTAGGCGCGAACCATTGTTGCGCATCGGTGCGCAAGTCTTCGGACCTGCAGCCGCACCAATTGCACGTATCAGAGGGCGCCACCGCGTGCGTCTTTTGGTGAAGGCTGACAAGGCGGCCCCGTTGCAAGAAGCATTGGCAGCTTGGGTTGAGCAGATCAAAATGCCGAACAGCCTGAGGTTATCGATCGATATAGATCCACAGACGTTTTACTAGGCGCTAGGTCGCGGTTGAGGGTCGATGCAGCCACGCTCTAGGTTCACGAAACGCCCGCCACGCGGAAACATGCATTGAGTGTCAAAACCAGCAGACCCATGTCGTGTAAGGGGCCGGTCTCAGTCGTCTCCGCGAACGGAGATCACAAGCCCGGATAAAACAAAAAAAGACAATGACGCCGTCAGTCCCGAAGTCGTGCCTGTCGAGCCATAGCCAACGCTCGTCGGTAAATGCTCAAAGGCAAAATAATGGAAAAAGACTGCCATCGCCGCGCGTAGGCGAAAAAAATCGAGACAGAGAAAAAGCTCGGTTCATCTGGCGATCCGAATGGCCGTCATGAGCCTGTACATAAAATCGTCAACAAAACGTTAAATTTCCAAAAACATCACCGCAATTCATGACGAATCGCACAATGCTGGCACAAATTAGGTCGCCATACCGGTTTAGAGCAAATCAACGATCCTGAGAGTGTGTCACCTGGCGGGACATCGGGTCGTGACCGACAGACTTACCGGAGCCATTTGATCGGCGTCGTGCATCTAAATGCGGATTGTTCAGCTTGCTGAAGCGCGAGAGTTTCCCTTTTGGCGTAGACCGACGACGTTTTTTTGATGGCCGTGGCGATGCCTTTGGCTACGTGGTCAGCGCTTTTAAACAACTTTGTGATTGAGCGTGCAGGTGTCACCGGCGTCGACATAGGCTGGCTGCACACTGTGCGCGAGATCCCGGGATTTCTGGCCGTCGGTGTCATAGCGATCATCATATTGATGCGCGAGCAAGTGCTTGGCCTGAGTTCACTTGCTTTGCTGGGCGTGGCAACGGCGGTGACGGCGTGGTTTCCGAGTTTTGACGGGATACTGTTTGTCACGCTGTTGTCGTCAATCGCATTCCACTACTACGAAACTGTCAATCAATCGCTCCAATTACAGTGGCTCCCGAAAGAATGCGCACCGCAGATCTTGGGATGGATCGTCGCTGTTGGATCAGGTGCCTCCTTGTTGAGCTATGGGCTTTTGGTGATCACCTGGGACTACTTCGATCTGAGCTACAACACGGTCTATTTGCTGTCCGGCGGTGCCTGTGCGGCGATTGCGATTTATTGCATGGTCGCTTTCCCTCAATTTGAGGCGCCCGAACCGCAGGTGAAAAAGATGATCCTGCGCAAGCGCTATTGGCTCTACTACGCGCTGCAATTCATGTCGGGCGCGCGCTTTGGATTTCAGGTCCATGAAGTCACTGCTTTGTTCCTGTACAGCTTTCTGGCAAATATGCTTATCGCGCCGGTTTTGGGGCAGGCGGTGGCCTATTTCGGCGAAAAACGGGCGTTGGCGTTCGAATATGTCGGGCTGATTTTCGTATTTTTGGCTTATGCCTGCGTCTATTATTTTGATTGGCGGAAAGCCGTGACGAGGACGCTGATTGTCGTGCACCACGTGTTTTTTTCTCTGGCGTTCGCGTTGAAGACGTACTTCCAGACGGTCGTCGATCCGGGCGACATTGCACCCACGGCAGCGG